>JBILIM010000191.1:0-4387 GCA_044349985.1 Crocinitomicaceae bacterium | reverse complement strand
CATTTCAGGTCCAACCATATGTTTAATTTTTTCGTTTTCGTGTGAATTTCGTATATTCAACCTCTCAAATAATAAACAAATATAGGATAACAAGTGCTCCTTAACAATTTTATGATGGTATTGCGTTTGAAATTTTTCATTACATTTTTTTTGATTTTTCCCATTTTCAAATTCCAATCGCAAACGGAATTATCAGCTAAACCTAATAAGTCGTTTTCCAAAAAGTTAACTGAAGCGATAAATGAAGATGATTTTGTGTTTAAATCCTCTCGGATTTTAAATGGTCATTCTCCAGAGGTGATACAAAAAAAGACGCTGCTTATGAAGATTGATCACCGATTTGGAGATATAGGTGGTGTTTCAGGAGGTATACAAAATTTATATGGACTGGATAATTCTGCGGATATCCGAATAGGCTTCGATTATGGAATTACTGATAAATTGAATATTGGTATTGGTCGTTCAAAAGGGACAGGAGCACCATACCGATCCTTATTAGATGGTTTTGTAAAATACCAAATTACCAACCAATTTACATCGAAAATACCCTTAACTATTGCTGGAATTTTGTCGACTTCATATACCTACATGACAGCTTCCTCGGATATCTCAAAGGTGAGTAACTTTCCAAAATGGCAACATCGCTTTTCCTATTCAAGTCAATTGCTTATTTCAAGAAAATTTGGCGAGCGCTGGAGTTTAAATCTTGCGCCTACCCTTGTTCATAGAAATTATGTAGCATCAAATGATGTGAATACGCTTTTTGCATTAGGATCGGCAGTTCGATTTAAAGTTAACAACCGTATTGCATTGCTTGCAGAGTACTTTCATGCTTTTTCGGATAAGTTGTATCGAACGGATTTTACAAATAGCTTGTCTGTTGCAATGGAGTTCAATACCTATGGACATATTTTTACAGTCTTGTTCACGAATGCGCAAGGATTAGGCGAAACACAGTTTATACCTTATACCTTTGATAAATGGCTCAAAGGCCAGTTTAGATTAGGGTTTTGTATTGAAAGAAATTTTAATTTTAACAACTAGATTGAATATGAAGAAGATCAATAGTACACTTACCATTTTGTTTGCATTGCTAGCCATTGTTTTAATATCATGTAAAAAGGATATATACGACAAAAATCTAAATTGCGATACAACGATTTCATTTTCAAATCAAATTCTACCATTAGTGGAAAATAACTGTACAAGCTGCCATTCAGCTGGTGAAGAGGGTTATACTTTAACCAATCATTCGAATATATCGATGCATGCCGATGATGTTTTGCGCTCAATGAAAGGAATTATTACCTTAATGCCGGAAGGAGGTTCTTTACCAGATTCTCTGATTCAACAATTTGAATGTTGGATGAAACAAGGAAAACCGAATAATTAAACTCTAAAATATGAAGAAAGTATTATTTTTCGCAGGATCAATTGCAACATTGTCTTTGCTTTATTCTTTTAATTCGAATGAAGCTGGTGAGTATAGTAAATACACAAAAACGAAATTTCATTTAAAAAATTCTGGTGGTGCCGGGCCAGGAAGAACCGGAGCACCCGGTGAGCAAAACTGTACGGCTTGTCATTCTGGAACCGCTCAGGATGGATCAAACAAGAATTTAATCACCTTATTGGAAGGAGCGACGCCAGTAACATCTTATGTCCCAGGAAACACTTATACTGTGGCTCTTTCAATGTCAACTACTGCCGCTAAAAAAGGATTTCAAGCAACGGTTTTGGACGCCTCAGGTAACATGGCAGGGAATTTTACTGCAGGCTTGAATACACAAGTAAATGGTACTGCGAGGAAATATGCAAATCATACTTCGGCAAGTAATACATCAGCAACAACACTTTGGGGTTGGACATGGCAGGCACCTTCAACAAATTTGGGTAATGTTACATTTTATGTTGCTACCAATGAAACCAACAATAGTGGTACCAATAGTGGGGATGTTATTTACCTTTCACAACACGTTTTCAGTGCGCAATCCGGAGCAGGAATTGAAGAGGTGGAAACAAATGAAAACTTTACTGCCGGTTATTCCACATCTCAAAATAGTGTTGTTATTTCTTGTAACACCTTAGTTTCCGGACAAATGAGCATGAATTTGTTTGATTTGAATGGAAAATTAATCTATTCTAAAAGTTTAGGCCAATCCCTGCCGGGACAAATTAAAGAAAACGTGCAATTACCTTCAGTTATTGAATCTGGAATGTATGTGGTGAATTTCTTTATCGATAACAAGGCGTATTCTTCAAACATTTGGATTGATTAGTTTTTCCGATTTAAACTGTTTTAAAAGGGCTTAGGCCCTTTTTTTTATCCAATGCGTTTTGTAACAATTCCCGAAATTTTCTTGTACAGTTGAAATGGAAGATAAGTTCGCCATTCAATTTCCTCGAGTTCGCCTCCCATAACAAAGTAGTGGTCGATATTAATGGTCTCAAATTCCTTAATAACATGTTCATGAAAGTTCACCATAGCAATCCAACCTTCTTCAACTTCATCAAACCATTCTTCGTAATAGCAATCATCAGAGTAGTGAAAGTTGAGGACATTTTCACCTATCAGAATAAACTTATCTATCCCAGACTCCATGAGGGGTTCGATAATATCTCTTTTTAAAGTCATGATATCATTGTGAATAGCATCGTTCCATTCACCGATAAATTCAATAACTGAGAACCCTTCTTCATAATCCGTGTAAAGAATTTTTATAAAAAGCGTTTCAGAACCTATGTGATCCCACTGCGGATGAATGTAGAAGTTGTAAATGGTATTTTGAAATTCGAACTCGCTATATTCCCTGTTAGTAAAAGGTGATATCGGGTCATCGGAGGCAATGTAAAGATTCCTCCATCCAAAATAGGGTTCAATTAAGTGCATCATTTAAAATTAATGAATTGTTTGCGATTGCAATTATCCGTTCAATTATTAATTAACTTTAATCTTTAAAACGTATTTTCTTTTACAAAAACACGATACTATGCGTCGATTCTTTTTGATATACTTTTTGCCCCTATTTTTACTTTTTGCATGCGGGGAAGATAAGAGGGAAGCAAATAATGCTAAGCATAAATTATTGGGATTTTTATCTGTAAATAAAAATATAGCGTCGTTCGGAAAGCTTGATGTAAAAGGAGTTTTGGAAAAATCGAAACTGGATAAGCTTCCAAAAGTAGGTGTTTTTATGAATGCATTCAAAGAAATATACAAGTATACCAAAATTGAAGACTCGATTTTTTTCGCTTCTGAATCTTTCGAAGGAAAGGGGATGAATTTTTATTATTTGGTTGATATCTCAAATCGTGATTCTTTAGTAGAATTTTTCAGAGGAATGGGATTGACTTTTGAAGAAAAAGAAGCACTCATGGTTTATGAATCATCCCAGTTTTCAATTGCGATCGATGAAAATGTTTGTGCGATTGGACAGAGCGATTTAGGAGTGAATATTGGAGCCAAAACCAGGCAATTGTTGATGGCAAACAATGAAAAGACAACCGATTATGCAATTTTAAATAAAATCTTGAGTGCCAATGCAGATATGGTTATTGGAGTTGATTTAAAAGCTTCATTTATTGCAATGTATGGTTCAATATCAAGTACTTCTGAGGTTAGTAATTTGCTAGATAATAGCTTCATACAGACCACGGTTAATTTTAATAATGGAGAAATAAAATTGAAAACAGAAAACTATTTTTCCAATAATTTGAATGCATTATCCTTTTTGAAGTCATCAGATGGTGTCTGGGCACAAGAAATAGTGAAGTCAAGTGCAGGCTTAGGATATGCTTTAAATTTAGACGTTGGTGAACTTATCAATTTTGCACAGAAACTAGATCCTACAATTAATGAGAAACTTTCCTTTCTTCAAATTCTTGGCAACAATTCGTTGCAAGATATCAATGAATTTTCAAAAATTTGGGATGGAAGATTAGCATATCTGGTAAATGAATTACCGGATTCCCAGAATGAAATGGGGGATTTTAAACTTTTTGTAGGTCTTGGAGAAGGCGGTCAGCAACTTTTGGAATGGTTCAACTTACTATATAAAGAAGAAGAATTTAAAATCAAACAAGTTAAAAACGGTGTTCTAGTAACATCAAAATTACAAGACGATGTTGTAGATCTTAATTCAGCTGGTGATCCGAGATTTCAATCTTTTGGTAAAAAAGGTTTAACCTTCTTTATGGATTTCACGAAATTAAAGACTCTCGAAATTACTGAAGGAGTCAACTTAAAGAATAGCGATGAATTGGATTATGCTGCCCTTGAAATGGATGCCCAAGGTGCCAATTTATCCGTATTTTTTAAAGATAAAAAAAGGAATGTTTTAGAATTATTGGGTGAAACTGCGATTGAGAGTCTTTACGCGAATGATCA
>JBILIM010000117.1:0-5691 GCA_044349985.1 Crocinitomicaceae bacterium | reverse complement strand
TGCATCCAACCGAAATTTGGCAATTCTATTTCTGCTCGATCGAAGAGTTTAATGGCAATCGTATCGTGTCTATTCTTTGCCAATTTTAGAGATTTTAAATACTCATTTTCGTCAATAAAGTCGCTCAGAATAAAAACAATACTCCTTTTTTTCTGAACACTATTCAAAAATTTCAATCCTTCATTCAAAGAAGTACCTTTGGATACCGGCTGAAAATTAAGTAATGCGCTCAGTAAAAATAACGCATGTTTTCTACCCTTTTGCGGCGCAATGTAGCGTTCGACTTTGTCGGTAAGAATAATGGCCCCTACTTTGTCATTATTCGCAATTGCTGAAAAGGTTAAAATCGCTGCTATTTCGATGGCCAAATCCTTTTTGGATTGGGAAGAACGACCAAACTCGGCAGATCCAGACAAATCAACTAAAAGCATTACAGTCAATTCGCGCTCTTCTTCAAACACCTTAATAAAGGGTTCATTATATCTAGCTGTGACGTTCCAATCGATAGTTCTCACCTCATCACCAAATTGATAATTTCGAACTTCACTGAATGCCATACCCCTACCCTTAAAGGCAGCCTGATATTCGCCTGAAAAGATATCTTTAGTTAATCCTTTCGCGCGAATTTCAAGAAGCTGTATTTTACGAAGAAGCGCTTTTGTTTCCAATTTACTTAGCTTTCATCAAGGAACCGCAACGCGATTGATTATTTTTTTAATGACATCCGATGTTGTAATGTTTTCAGCTTCCGCTTCATACGTAAGTCCGATGCGATGCCCCATAATATCAATAGCTAGTGACTGAACATCTTCAGGAATAACAAACGCTCTTCCCTGCATAAAGGCGTATGCTTTTGCACACAATGCTAAATTGATGCTTGCTCTAGGCGAGCAACCGTAAGCAATATATGAAGCAAGTTCACTCAGTCCGTAGTTTTGTGGCGTTCGGGTAGCATATACCAAATCTACAATATATTGTTCTACTTTTTCGTCTAAATAGACCTCACGCACCAATTGTCTTGCTCTAGTGATGTCCTCTATAGAAATTACCCTGTTGCATTTAGGCATCCCTTCGGGTTGTACATTGTAACGAATTATTTTTCGTTCCTCTTCTTTACTTGGATAACCTAAATTCACTTTGAGCATAAATCGATCCACTTGAGCCTCAGGAAGCGGATAGGTCCCTTCCTGTTCAATAGGATTTTGTGTTGCCATGACAAGGAAAGGTTGGTGCAATGGAAATGTAGTTTCACCAATCGTGATTTGTCTTTCCTGCATGGCTTCAAGTAAAGCACTTTGAACTTTTGCCGGAGCTCGGTTGATTTCATCAGCTAGAATAAAATTGGAAAATATGGGCCCTTTTTTAACCGAAAACTCCTCGCTTTTCTGATTGTAAATCATGGTTCCGGTGACATCTGCAGGCAATAAATCTGGGGTAAATTGAATCCTACTAAATTTTAAATTCGTTGCCTCTGACAGCGATTTTATCGCCAATGTTTTGGCTAGTCCAGGAAGCCCTTCCAAAAGGATATGACCATCTGCAAATAGCGCAACCAAGAGTCGGTCCAACATATGACTTTGCCCGACAATAACGCGTCCAACTTCATCTTTCAGTTGTTGAATAATCATCTTTTCGAGTTTAATTTTCTCACTCAAAATTCTGAGGTTATCTGCAGGGGTCAATTCTTGAGTAACGTTATCTTCCATACATCAAATTTAAATCAAGATGCAAAGGTGTTAAGAAACTCAGCGAAACGCTTGTTTGTGCTGTTAAATATTGTTAACATTGATTTAGAATACTTTACAACTTTACCACTATGAATAAACGCACTTGCTTGGAATGCAATCAGGTTTTAAATGGTCGGAAGGATCAGAAATTTTGCTCGGATTACTGCCGCAATGTTTATAACAACAGATTGAATGAAGATGCCACGAACGAAATGCGAAAAATAAACCGGATTTTAAGGAAAAACAGAAGAATATTAGAAGGAATTAATCAAAATGGAAAAACATCTGTTTCTGTTTTTAATCTTTCTGAGCATGGCTTTAATTTCCACTATTTTACAAATGTCTACAAAACACAAAAAGGAACCAGTTATTATTTCTGTTACGATCAAGGGTATACGAAGTTAACCGGTGATAAATACATGTTGGTTCGAAAGAAAGATTACGTTGAATGAAATCAAAAAAAAGAAGTCGACCAGGAAGACGACTTCTTTTCAAACCTAACCACTACTACTATATTACTACTGTAATATGAATAACAATGAACAATTAATTTTGTTTTACAAATTGCAATTCACAATTTAATTTTACCTCATCTCCAACGACAATACTGCCTGCTTCAGTGATTGCGCTCCATGTTAAGCCAAATTCACTTCTTTTGATTTTACCTTCAACAGAAAAACCTGTTTTTGTTTGTCCATAAGGATCAACAACCACCCCACCAAAATCGGCATGCAATAGGATCGGTTTTGACACGTCTCTAATGCTAATGTCTCCATGAATTTCGTATTCTTGCTCAGAGATTTTCTTTACTCCTGTACTTTTAAACAAAAGGTGTGGATGCGCAGCAGCATTAAAAAAGTCTTCGGATTTCAAATGTGCATCTCTGTCAGCAACACCTGTATTTACTGAATCGATATTGGCACTAAAGCTGAAATGCGCAGTAGAAAAATCATTGTCATCAACTTCAACTGAAGCATCAAACTGATCAAACGTTCCGGTAACGTTGGTAATCATCATGTGTTTAACTTTAAATCCGATTTGACTGTGTAAAGTGTCGATTTTCCAATTTGTTTTCATAATTATTTATTTTGAATGTTTCGGATACAAAGGAACGATGACCGTTGAATAAAAAAATTGACGTATGTTAAGACTTTTAAATCGTTTTACTTTTTTGCGTCTTTCATCAAGTTTTTTTTCATTCTGCTTAACGATTCAGGAAGAATACCCAAGTAAGAGGCAATTTGATGTTGTGGAACCAATTGTTCGATACCCGGAGCGCGCTGAATCAATTCTAAATATCTTTCAGACGCCTGTGTACTGATTGTT
Organism: Crocinitomicaceae bacterium; assembly: GCA_044349985.1. GTDB lineage: Bacteria > Bacteroidota > Bacteroidia > Flavobacteriales_D > Crocinitomicaceae > M0103. Next base: position 2,638 of record JBILIM010000117.1, on the reverse strand, counting down.
AGCAAAAATCGTTTTTGCAAAACGGCCAAATGTTTTTCAATAATAATTCGAAATAGACGCTCCATTTCGGGAAACGCATGCAACAATTTATCTTTTCTCTCTTTGTCAATTTCTAAAACCCAACAGTTTTCAATGGCTTCAGCACTAAAGAATGCTGCTGACTGATTCGTAAAAGAAGTAATATCTCCCATCCACCAATTGGAAAAGGCAAAATATATAACATGTTCGGCACCCTTAACATCGCGATGAAATATCCGCCAAGAACCGGATAGAACAAAAGCTTCTTTACTTGCGCTATTGCCTTGATTAAAGAATAGCTCTTTTTTTGAGTAGTGCTTTAAATCATATAATTTACAAATCTCATTAAGTTGTTCGTTGCTTAATGAAATATGTTTGGATAAATAATCACTCAATTGAAGCGATGCTTCTGCTCGTGTCATGATTCCCTTGTTTTTCCAATTTCTTCAAGCACGGCATCCCACATTCCTATTCTATTTTCAAGTGAAACTTTTATGGCATTTTCGGCCTCGCCCCATTTCACTGAATCACCACCACAGAGCGCAACCATTAATTTTCGAGAGAGTTCGCCGTGTTTTTCACCATCTATTTCTATGTGCCTTTCTAAATAATACTTGAATGATAAAACTTTATCGGGATTCAGTTCATACATGTCGTTTATTAGGGCCGCAAACATATCTGGAATCAATTCCTCTCTTCCATAAGCAAAAACTCCTGCCATAACATGCGGCTTATTTGAAAAAACAACATCAAAAGTATCCAAAACAAATTTTCGCACGCGATGATCCATTTCAGTCGCTTCCAAAGCATCTCCAATACTTGTGCCTGATTTTATTTGATGAATAAGTTGTTCTATTAACGAGGTGTCTGAACCACAATTTCTCATGGCCTTCAGATACATCTCAAAATGACTGTAAAAATTCCCATTTTCATCAACATCCGATTCCTCACCGAGAACAATTTCGTTAATAAAATGTCGAAGTTCTGGATCTCCTATTGGTGACCATGGAACACGGGTACAGGTAAGCTCATTCTGAAGCGCTTTGAGCAATGACATAAAATCCCACACAGCATACACATGATGCTTCATGAAAATTTGCAAATCATGGATTGTATGGAGATCTTTATAAAGCTCGTGTTGAACTATTGAATTTCTTAACGATTCAATTTCACTATCTATCTTTTTAATGTAGTCTATTGCTTGCATATTTTGGAAAGTGTTTTTATACACAACAAAAGGCAATTTTTATTGTTTTGATTATAAAAGTAGTATGTATCAATTAAAAAGAAAACAATTTGTAAAAACTGACATCGAAACATGTTGGGCATTTTTTTCATCTCCGGCTAATTTGAGTAAAATAACACCATCGTATATGGGATTTGATGTACTTACAGCTGCTCCTGAAAAAATGTATGAAGGTTTGATGATTGAATATAGGGTACGCCCGCTTTTTGGTATTCCAATGAAATGGATTACGGAAATTACGCATGTTAAGGATTTGACCTATTTTGTTGATGAACAACGTAAAGGTCCTTATAAAATTTGGCATCATGAACATCACTTCGAAGCCGTTGAAGGTGGCGTAGAGATGATTGATATTGTTTCCTATGAATTGCCGATGGGATTTTTAGGTAAAATCGCACATCCAATAATTGTCCAGAAAAAACTAGAAGAAATTTTTGAATACCGTTTTAAAGTAGTTGAAGAACTCTTTAATGCCGACTGATTACTCTGTAGTTCTGTTGTCGTATTCCATTTCATAGCGCTCGGCCTCTCTTTTGGTTTTTCTAACCAGTCCGTCGCGATGTTGAGGTGGTCCGTACAGAGTAAATAACTTTAAATCCAGGTTATTACTGATGTTGATAATTTCATGAGTGGTCTTTTGTGGAATTAACAGGCAATCACCTGATTCAATAGGATGTTCCTTGCCATTTATAATGGCCAACCCAAATCCGTGGACTACATAAATAAATTGATCGGTCTCCTCATGTTTTTCCTGTTCAATGGATTCGTTGGGTTTTAGGTGCATTGCCACCAATTGCATTTGTTTTGCCGTATATAAAACATGTCTGTAATCGGTGTTTTCCAAAATCAAACCTCCTAAATTTTCATGATAACCATTCATATTCTCGTTTTTTTGAATATGAATTTCTGAGGAATGACCTTACTAAAGAAAAAATTTAAACGAGTTTCAAGAAAAAACTATTCAATCGTATCACTAATTCGCTCAAGCGTTTTCAATGCACAATCAATATGACCAAGCGGATTCGTCTGTGAATTGAATACCTCTTCAATCATTCCTGCTTTATTAATGACATAAGTTACTCTTCCTGGTATAAGACCAAAAAGATTCCCAGGCACCCCAAATTGCTTACGCACCAATTTTTGATCATCCGATAACAACGTGTAAGGTAGATTATGGTTTTTTGAAAAGTTTAAATGGTCCTTGACGCTATCTGAAGAAATACCAAAAAGCGCGCAATCGAATTTCGAGAACGCTTCAAATTGGTCTCTGAAACCGCACGCTTCTTTCGTGCAACCGGGGGTTTCATCTTTGGGATAAAAGAAAATAACAATGTTCTTTTCGCCTAAATAATCGGTAATATCGACTGTTTGGTC
>JBILIM010000116.1:0-5699 GCA_044349985.1 Crocinitomicaceae bacterium | reverse complement strand
GATGATAACGGAATGCATTTGCGTTTTGCTCCGCTCACTTTAACAAGACCAATTGGAAGTTTACGTTTTGGGATTTTTACGAATGAGGAACGTTGGAAGTTTTATTTACCAGATGCTGAAATTCATTTTGAAACAGCAGTTTATCTTCAATCGAAATTTGAAAACAATTCCTATCCTGATTTAACAGTTAATGCCTGTATTATTCCGGATGAAGAACTTATAGCTGCGGCAATAAATTTAGAAGCCGATGAGCAATTGGTATATGAAGATATTTGGATAGCAAAAAAGGGCGAAGGCCAAAATAAGGTTCATTTTAAAGGCGAAAAACCATTAGTTCTTGATAACCGATGGGATCTTTTTGAAAAAAATTATTGGGCTATTCAGAAGGATTTTTCGGCTCTTGTTCAGGTTAAAAAATCCATTCAACTCTCGGAAACAAATATTTTAATTGGAAGTCCTGATTTTCTTTTTATTGAAGAAGGAGCTAAAGTTGAAGGTGCCATTTTGAATACGACCCAAGGGCCCATTTATGTCGGTAAAGATGCTGAGATTATGGAAGGAAGTATGGTTCGTGGGCCATTAGCTCTGTGTGAAGGTGCTACCTTGAAAATGGGAGCTAAAATTTATGGTGCAACTACTATTGGTCCGCATTGCAAAGTAGGGGGAGAGGTTTCAAATGTTATTTTTCAAGCGTATTCAAATAAAGGTCATGATGGGTTTTTAGGAAACAGTGTGATAGGTGAATGGTGTAATTTAGGAGCTGACTCCAATACATCCAACCTTAAAAACAATTACAGCCTTGTTTCTACTTATTCATATGAAACCCAAAAAGAAGAAAAAACAAATGTCCAATTTATGGGTTTGACGATGGGCGATCACTCTAAATGTGGAATAAATACGATGTTCAATACCGCCTCAGTTGTTGGCGTTTTTTCAAATATTTTTGGCTCTGGTTTTCCAAAAAAATATGTTCCGTCGTTTCAATGGGGAAATGCTGAGGAACTAGAAGTTTTTCAATTTGAAAAAGCGATAATTGCTGCAAACAACATGATGGAGCGAAGGGGATTAAAATTATCAGACGCAGATATTCAGATTTTACGTCATATTTTCGATCAGCTTTAAGACAAAATTTCCGAAGAATTTTTGATGGTATAAAGTTTGGCAATTATCCGCCGCTCAAGAAAACAATGGTTTGAACGGTTTCATTATTTTTTGTCACCCAAACGTTGACAGTTTGTCAGATAATTGAATTTTCGGGTAATTTAAATATTTAGAATCTACAAATGAAAAATAAATTTGGTTTAGACATTTTAAGTTTGACGCAAGCTATAGAAAATGATGCGGAGTTCATCCCGTTAATTACAGCAGAGGAAGAAGAAAACATGAACAAGGAGATATTTCCTGATGAGCTTCCAATTTTGCCGCTTCGAAACAACGTATTATTCCCCGGTGTGGTCATTCCGATAACAGTTGGTAGGGATAAGAGCATTAAACTCGTTCAAGAGGCAAATAAACGAAACAAAATAATTGGTGTTGTATCACAAAAAAACCAAGATGAAGAATCTCCTGACTTTAAAGATTTACATAAGGTGGGTACGGTTGCACAAATCATTCGCTTATTGAAAATGCCAGACGGAAGTTCTACGATAATCATTCAAGGAAAAAGAAGATTTGAAATTACAGAGCCGACACAGACTGATCCATACATGAAGGCGCGCGTAAAAATGCTTCATGAAAAAGAATTTGATAAAGACAGTAAGGAACTTCAACTGATGTTCCAAACGATAAAAGATTTGGCCTTGCAAATTATTAAAGACAGTCCAAATATTCCAACAGAAGCGTCTTTTGCAATAGGTAACATCGAAAGTCCAACCTTCCTTGTGAATTTTATTTCTTCAAACATGAATGCGGATGTTTCAACAAAGCAAGAAATGCTGGAGGAGTTGGACATGACAAAAAGGGTTAATAAAGTTCTAGAGCATTTAACTGTTGAAATGCAGATGCTTGAAATGCGAAATGAAATTCAGATGAAAGTTCGCAGAGATATGGAAAAGCAGCAGCGAGAGTATTTTCTGCATCAACAAATGAGAACCATTCAAGATGAATTAGGAGACAATCCGCAAGAAGCTGATGTAAAAGATTTGCAATTACGTGCTCAATCCAAGAAATGGTTGGAACCCGTTTCCAAATTGTTTTATAAGGAATTGGATAAACTGCAAAGAATGAATCCACAAGGAGCAGAATATACGGTTCAGATGAATTATCTCGACCTTTTGTTGGATTTACCTTGGAATGAATTTTCAAAAGACAATCTGGATTTAAAACGGGCAAAGAAAATTCTGGAACGCGATCATTATGGTTTGGAAAAAGTGAAAGAGCGGATTTTGGAATATCTGGCGGTTTTGAAACTAAAAGGTAACATGAAATCGCCTATTTTATGCTTTTATGGTCCTCCGGGTGTTGGTAAAACCTCACTCGGTAAATCTATAGCTGAAGCATTAGGAAGAAAGTACATTCGCATGTCTTTAGGTGGAGTTCATGACGAATCTGAAATTCGCGGACACAGAAAAACATACATTGGAGCAATGCCAGGTAGGATAATTCAAAGCATAAAAAAATCAGGAATATCCAATCCTGTTTTTGTCCTTGATGAAATTGATAAGTTGGGTAGGAGTAACCATGGTGATCCATCATCTGCACTATTAGAAGTTTTGGACCCAGAGCAAAATTCAACGTTTTATGACAATTATGTTGAGACGGAATTTGATCTCTCGAAGGTAATGTTTATTGCAACAGCCAATAGTATGGCTAGTATTCAAGGTCCTTTGAAAGATAGAATGGAAATTATCGAAGTCAATGGGTATACTCTTGAGGAAAAAATAGAAATCGCTAAACGTCATCTCTTACCAAAGCAAATCGAAGAACACGGGATCACTAAAAATGACATTTCGGTTGATAAAAAAGTTCTTGAAAAGTTGATTGAAGAATATACAAATGAATCGGGTGTTCGTGGTTTAGATAAAATGATTGCGAAGCTTGTGAGAAATAGAGCGCGTGAAATTGCAATGGATGAAAATTTTCAATCGAAATTGTCTTCAGATGATTTATTCAAATATTTGGGCGCAGGCCGTTCTAAAACCAAATATTTATCGAATGAAGTGGCTGGTGTTGTTACCGGTTTGGCTTGGACAGCTGTTGGGGGTGAAATCTTATTTATTGAATCTTCAATTACTAAAGGAAAAGGTAAGCTCACTTTGACAGGAAACCTCGGTGATGTCATGAAAGAATCTGCTGTAATTGCGCTAGAGTTCTTAAAAGCCCACGCTGATTTACTTGGTTTAGATCAAAGTGTTTTTGATGAATATAATGTGCATATGCATGTTCCTGAAGGTGCAACTCCAAAAGACGGACCAAGCGCAGGTATAACAATGTTAACAGCATTGGCGTCCTTGTTCACTCAGCGGAAGGTGAAGAAAAATTTGGCAATGACTGGTGAAATTACCTTGCGTGGTGACGTACTTCCGGTTGGCGGAATAAAAGAGAAAATACTCGCTGCGAAGAGAGCAGGTATCAATGAGATTATTCTTTGTGCTAAAAATAGAAAGGATATTGATGAAATTAATCAAGAGTATTTAAAAGGATTGACTTTTCACTTTGTGGATAAAATGACGGAGGTTTTAGATTTAAGTTTGACGGATCAAAAAGTAAAAAATCCAGTGTCAATAGCTTAAAATAAGAGTTTGTAGCAGGTTTTACCCATAGATGTATTTCTGTAAAGTTGACCATCAAGTTGGTCCGTCAAATTTTCAAGTAGCATCATTCCCAGATTGTCTTCATTGATTACACTTTCCGTTTGAAATCCATTGCCGTCATCTTTGTAGTTCAGTTCAAAATGTGTTTTCAGCTTGCAATTTAATTGAATAGATATTTTACATTTTTTTCTATTTTTAAATCCATGTTTTATTGAATTGGTAACAAGTTCGTTTATCAACAAACCTAAAGGAATAGCTTTATTCAATGAAAACTCAATATCATCGGTTTTTAAAATTAATTTGATTTATTGAAATTAATCGTACTGTAATCTGAGGCTTGATAGAGCAGGTCGTGAACTGAGGCCATTGATTTTATGCGTTGTTGACTATCTGAAAAAATAGATTTTAATTGGTTGTCTTGGATTAAGTTGGATTGCAGATTAAGCATACTAGAAATAACTTGCATATTGTTTTTAACGCGGTGATGCAGTTCTTTAATGAGAATATCTTTCTCTTGAATTATTTTGTTGACTTTCTCTTGACAAAGAATGATTTCCGTCATGTCTAAAGATATCCCGTCAATTCGGATCAAACTGCCGGTTTGATTGTAAATTTTTTCGGAAATTTCTTTAATCCATTTTACCTTTCCGGATGGCAACTCCTGTTTTATATCGGAGGATTCTTCTCTATATTTTTTATTGATACTGATTTTTTGCCATTGCGTATTGTTGTCATTTAAAATTTGGTTGGGCTGCGTTTCAATATTATGATAATTTGAATGCGGTTGATTCACTTCATAAATGTCAAACATTTCTTTAGACCATGATATTTCGGAAGTTTGAATGTTGTAACTCCAAAAACCAATTTTAATCATTTCTTGAATGGATGGTGTACTTGTTTTTTGAGTTTCCGTGATACATTCTTCTGTGTCTAAAAAGGTTTCTTGTGATATTTCTTTAGCCGTGGCAAAAACGCAATTTTTAAGCGCATCAAATGTACTCATCCATTCCAAATGAATGATTTTACCGTTCGATTTAATGTACCGATTCCTGAATTTATGGATGTTCTTATTTTCATTGATTAAGAACGTAATTTCTTTAACTGTTCTTTGAATGTCCTGTGGATGAATAAAATCAACAATAGGATGTGATATCAAATAAGTTCTGGAATATCCCAAAACCCTACAAAAATTCGAATTAACGAAGCGAAATTTCCCATCTAGTCCAGCAATACACAAAAAGCTTCCAGAAGGATTTTTTAAATTATTGTTCGTGCTATTTAAAGCACACAAGGCATCAGTTAAATTGCGTTCTAAAGAAAATGTAGAGCAACTTGAATTGCCTTCTTGCAACTTTACAGTAGGTTTCATTTTTAAAAGGTAGTGTTGTTATGCATAAAATATGCATTTGCAAATTACACTTTTTCTTTATAAAATCTACAGTGTTGAATAAAAAAACCTTTTGCGTTACGTATTTGTTACGTTTTTAAAATTCCATATTTTATTTCCATTCCAATATTGAGTCATCAAGAATGGGAACTCCTTGTTGGATAAGCTCATTTAAAATACTACTTATTTCTGGCAACAACTGCTCGAGTTGTACCTGAAAAACGTCATACTCCTCATTAACAATCTCTAAAATCCTTTTTTGCGTTGACGTTACCTTATAGGTATTGTCATAAAGCGAATATTCTAATAGCCCAAAGCGCTGAACAAAACCAGGATAGGTTTCAAATTCTTTGGATGTCTTCAAGGCATCGCCATTCATTAGAATAGAACAAGAATCTAGTTTTAATTTTATTGCTCTAGCCTGTTCCAAATGCCCGAAATTAGTATTAGGATATTCTTTTAACGCATAAATTATGTTGTTAATCCTGGTATTTGCTTCGTTTAATATCGATGAAGCCTTATTGAGTCGTTTTGCCACATTGGAAACCTCATTCTTGAAA
>JBILIM010000214.1:0-4147 GCA_044349985.1 Crocinitomicaceae bacterium | reverse complement strand
GGAATTTGTAACCTATTTAAAATCTTCAATGATGGCTATGCCCGGACAATTAACATTGAAAGATCAAACATTAGAACTTGAAGCACACAAACAAGGCGTTGGTGGCTTGGGTTTTTTAGGTACGATTTTAAAAAGAAAAGTGGAAGCCACAAATCATGGTTTTAAATGGGATGTATCTGATATCACAGAAATTACACAGGGTAAACATGGCGTTCAAAAAAACGTATTAGAGGTGCGCAACTCGGGCGGTGAACAATTCAGAATTCTCGTTAACAACTTCGATGAGTGGAAAACATTACTTGAGGGAGGTAAAAAATAAAAGTTGCGCCAATTCCAATAGTAATGTCTGAAAACTATTCCATCGATTGTTCATTTGAAAAATTGCACAATTTGGCAAAAGGCGAATACGAAAACTGTACGTTTAACAGTTGTGATTTTGCCGAACAAGACCTTTCCGGATTTAAATTTATCGCGTGTACTTTTAATGCCTGTAATTTCAGTTTGGCAAAGCTCAACCATACCATGTTTCAGGACGTGAACTTTACCGATTGCAAAATGTTAGGGCTTCACTTTGAAACGTGCAACGCATTTGGACTTTCTTTCACATTCGAAAATTGTTTATTGAATCATTCAACTTTTTATCAAAGCAAAATCAAAAACACCGTTTTTAGGAATTGCCAATTGGAAGAAACAGATTTTACGGAAGCAGATCTCACCCATTCTGTTTTCGATCAATGCAATTTATTGCATGCCGTTTTTTACAGCACCGTTCTTGAAAAATGTGATTTGCGATCGGCGTTCCATTATGCTATCGACCCAGAATTGAATAAAATAACAAAAGCTAAATTTTCAGCTTCAGGACTTGCAGGCTTGCTGAATAAATACACTATCGATATCGAATACTAACGACGACCTTTCCATTTACCTTATGGAAATACGTTTACATTGGCATCCTGTTAACCTATGAAAAAAACAATTTTAGTTCTAATTTCCCTTTTCAGTTGTGTTGCAGGAAAGAGCCAAGAAGTTGTTTCAGGATGTTACGCTTCAAATTTCGCCATTATCGGTTGGTTTGCTGCTGAGATCACGTTTAATGAAGACCAAAGTTTCGAATATTTATTTGCTGGAGATTTATACTATGATAAAATTGGCGGAAAATATGAGCTCATTGACCATCAAATCCATTTAAAATATGAAGAAATCAGGGATACTTTAGAAATTCCTTACACAGATTCTTTAGGTAATTTGAAATTGATATCCTTGGTCAAACCCGTGAACAATGCTTCTGGATTTAGACCTTCCAAGTTGCGCATAAAAAAAGATAAACTCATCGTTTTTGATCAAGATGGAAAACGTATTCGTAGAAAAATGAATGCGAATGAACGTTGGCAAAAGTATTTTTTTGTCAAGCATCCTTGTGAAGAAGACGCTTGGATACCTTACGAAAAATAATAGTAATTTTAAGAGATTCATTTCTTCCAGCGTTCCAAATGTTCTCGAAATCAATTGGCTATATCAAACAAATTATCACCGTTTTATTTGTGGTAGGATCAATACATTTATCCTACAGCCAAGGAAGCAATACCGTTTTATTTTCCATTTGTGGTGATACCGTTTTAACGCGAACGTCGTGCTATTGTAAAACCGAAGATACCCTAACCACCTATTTTACGGTTTTAGAAAATAGAGGCGGAAATTTAATCCTTTTATCGGTTTTTGAAATTCGAGAACCCGGAAAAAACAGCATACCTTGTGCTGATTTTAAATTGGTCCCTCCTGATACCATAGCAAAATATAAGCTGTTTAACGTAGGGACAAGTTTCGCGAATTTGGACGATTATGGGATTGTTTCAACCCTTCAAAGCAATAAAAAAACGAAGAATGAAAAAGGTGAAAAAGTGTACGCCCGATTAATCAAACACGAATTTCAACTCCAAAACAACACCTTCTTTTCAATGATTACCCCAGACTTGGCAGAAAAGAAAAATGAACCAATAATACAACCTAGAACACAACGAATTTTCGGATACCAACCCCTTAACAAATACCACTTTGAAATTATTGTTGAGCAGAACTATTTGCATCCTGAATCAAAAAAAACGCATACAAATATCACGCACCTGAAAATTGGAAATTAAAAGTTCGAACAACTTAATTAAATTTTATCTAATGTGTAATTCGACAAACTTCACCCAACACATTTGGAAGATTTTGACCATCTCGCTTTTTACGTTTAAAAGCTTGGGACAAAATCACACGGTTATTGATCACCAGGAACTTGGTGATGGAAAAGTTGTTGAATTGGTTACCTACCCTATTTCATGGGAACCTGAAGGTTTGGGTTTCAAATATGCCGTTAAATTTATCAATAGGTTTAATAAAGATACACTGATCAATGATTTGAAAGATGTTCAATTTACACCGTGTACGACATCAAATTCCATATTTTTCATCAACGACAGCATTGGTTTTATAACAGCTTCTGGAGGTTGTTACGCCAGTTACATTCAGTTATTTCGAACAACAGATAAGGGTTTAAAATGGCAACACATTCCCTCCGCAAGTCGGATTGATGGGAATTTTTACAGTCTCTTAAATAACGAAACATTTTATATGTTCAACGCATCCGATGGCATTATTATTTGGCATGTCAATGAGGCAGATCAACTCATGTATTCCTTAACACACGACGGTGGCATCACATGGAATCAATTAACTATACCTATGGAAGATATTGACGAGCAGCATCAAGACGTGCAAAAAATATTTTACGCCGCAAACGGTCAAGTAACGCTAATTTTAAGTTCCGATTTTATTTTGGAATCCGACCGACAAAATGTTGTTATTTTGCAGTCCAATAACTTTGGTAAATCGTTCAAAAAATTAAAATGAAAACACTTCAAAATGTATTGATCATTGCCGTCACAACACTTTTATTTGGCTGTGGCGTTACGAAAAATAAATTAGGAGACGCGAACCTCAATGGAACATGGATCCCCATTCGACAAGAAATGGCAGGACAAGAATTACCAATGAGCTTTTTTCAATCGCAGAAACTTATCATTCAAGACAGCGCTTATGTTCTGATAGCAGAAAATATGGATAAGGGAACGCTAAATTACGAAAACGGCAAAATGGATATTTATGGCGAAGAAGGTGAAAATATCGGTAACCATTTTACGGCGTTGTATAAACTTGAAGAAAATGTATTGACAATAGTTTATAATCTTACAGGTGGAAGTTATCCTGAAGCTTTCGAAACCCAATCCAAAGAAACATTATTTTTATCGGTATTTAGAAAGGAATAATGGGAAAATATGTTGCTTTGATAGTGATTAGCATTTCTGTTCACGCTGTATTTGCCAATCTCGTTTACCATCCTATAAGTTTTGAAATAAAGACAGATAAAGAAAGTTATTACGAAGGAGAAAAAATTACCTTCAACATCACCATTACCAATACCGATAAGGAACAGACGCATCCAGTTCTTCTTCCACACACCCAAAATACGGGACAGAAGTTGTTTTATTTGAGTTTTTATGATAAGGCGAACAATACGCTTCTATTGCGTTACAGAGAAGATAAAATGCTAAATATGATGGTTCATGATACCGGAACAGTTCAAATTCGCTATTTAAAACCATTAGAACAAATTGTAATTCCCATCTACCTCAATGATTTCGATAATTATTTCAGTTATCACACTCAAAATGCCTCGCATCACAGCATGGGAGTACCTTTGTTTGCAGGGATTTATAAAGTTAATCTAACCTACAACCCGAATGGTATTCCTTTGGGTGATAGCATTTATTCGTATTACGGAGATTTTGACAAGAACAAATCGGAATCGGATAAATTACTGATGCATGAAAACGGAGCACTTAGCCAAATGATCGATTTGAAAATAAAGCGAAGTGCCGATACCGTTGTTACTATTCAAGACCAAAAATTCTTCATCAAAACAGATGGATACTACTATTATTATTTTAATAAATATGTCGAAACCATCACGACAGACACCAGTTGTATTCATATTACATCATTACTAACAGATAGCGCCTCTATGAAAGGTGAATATTATTACAGTCAATTCCCTGGTTTATTTAATGAATATATTGCGCGATTCGAAGACGGAGACATTAGGGAA
>JBILIM010000115.1:0-5728 GCA_044349985.1 Crocinitomicaceae bacterium | reverse complement strand
TACTAAACGCTTGAAGTTCAGATTTTTTATCTTTTACGTAAGACATGATTACCTTATCAAGAAAAGGTAATTGATTCCCAAATTCGTCTTTTCTCCAATAGTTATTGTTTCTTGTAAGCACAATACCACTATTATCCATTTTATCCAACTTAAATGGCCCCGTGCCAACGGGGTGTGAAGCGATTTGATTTCCATAAGTCTCGAATGCCTCCTTTGGAAAAACACTCAAATTCGTCATGGTTAGTATTTTATCAAAACCTACGAATGATTCCTCGAGTTCTATTTGTAATGTTTGTGCATCGATAATTTTAATTCCCGAGACACCGGCTTCATCAATTTTGTTTTTTGTTTTAGTACGAAAAGCACTTGCTCCTTTAACCCTGTTCAAAAGTTGCTGACCAAACTTGTTTTCTTGGAGCCCTGAACACGCAAAATCTAAACTGTATTTAACATCTTTGATATCCATTGCTCTTTTAGAACCTCCGAAACATGGGTCCTCATGAAAAAACACACCCTTCCTGATTTTGAAGGTAAAAACTGTTGCGTCTTCATTAACTTCATACGATTCAGCCAAGCCCGGTTGAACCTCCATCGTTTGCACATCTAATTTCAGTAAGGTTTCAAAAACTTGCCCTGTAATACGTTGACTGTAAGCGTCTTGTGAGCCTAATGGAAACAGATTGGTAATGCGCTCAGGCGAAGAAAACTTCAATTCACCCCCATAATTTTTACCTCCCTTGGCAATTAATGGTTGTTGAACATCGGTATCGCTTCCTCCACAGGCAACGAGCAGCCAAGAAAAAAGTGAAAAAATCGATAAGCTGTAAATGAACCGCATCCTATCAAAGATAGAATAAATTGTAATTCAAAAAGTTAATATCCGATTTTTAATCGAACGCGTTCGAGAACAGATTTTGCTACCATTTGTGCTTTCAAGGCTCCATTTTTCAATGCCGATTCGAGTTCATTTTTGTTCTCCATTAGGTAATTGTATTTGGCCCTTTCCTCTGCAAATTTCGAGAGAATTAATTCAAGCAGCTCTTTTTTAGCATGACCGTATCCGTATCCACCTTTGATGTAGTTTTCACGCATTTTATGAATTTGATATTCATCAGCCAAAAGTTTGTAAATAGCAAAAATAGCGCAGGTGTCTGGATCTTTCGATTCTTCAAGTGATTTACTATCGGATACAATTCCCATTACCTGTTTTTTAAGGGCAGCATCGGGAAGGAAAATATTAATGGTGTTTTCTCTCGATTTACTCATTTTATGACCGTCTGTTCCTAAAACATACATTGTTGATTCCGCAATTTTGGCTTCAGGTAAAACGAACGTTTCTCCCATTTGATGATTGAATCGAGAAGCTACATCACGAGTAATTTCAATATGTTGCAGTTGATCTTTACCTACTGGAACCCATTCTGCATCGTACAATAATATGTCTGCTGCCATTAGCATAGGATAGGTGAATAAACCTGCATTCACATCCTCCAAACGGTCAGATTTATCTTTAAACGAATGTGCGAGCGTCAAGCGTTGATAAGGAAAAAAACAGCTCAAATACCAGGATAATTCGGCCGTTTCAGGTACGTCGGACTGCCTGTAAAAAACAACTTTTTCAGGATTAAGTCCACACGCTAACCATGCGGCAGCGGTACTGTATGTGTTTTCTCGAAGTTGCACTCCGTCTTTAATTTGAGTAAGTGAATGCATATCTGCGATAAACAGAAAAGAATCGTTTTCCGGTTCGTTGGCCATTTTAATTGCGGGAATAATTGCGCCCAATAAATTACCCAAATGTGGGGTTCCGGTACTTTGAATTCCTGTTAAAATCCTTGCCATTGTGAGAATATAGAAATTATCGCGAATTTAGTTATTTTGAACTTAATAAATCAGCTTGTGTTTGATGTATTAAATAGTATTTTTGAAGCATGAGAATCCTTATTGGTAGTCTTGGTTTTATCTGGAAATGTTGGGTTGGGATTGTTTTTTGCCTATTTGCGTTAGTTCTCTATCCATTTTTTTTCATCGTTTTATCAAATCCAAAGTGGAAGAAAAAATCATTTAAACTTTTCATTTTTTGGAGTTGGTTGATGCGCATTTTCTGTCTTTATCCCGTTCGTTTTAAAAAGAAATCTCCACTGCCAGAAGCACCCTATATTATTGTTGCCAATCATTCTTCATACTTAGATATTTTCTTAATGTATTCCATTATGCCTAAAGCTCCTTTCCTATTTTTAGGTAAAGGGGAAATATTGAGCTACCCTATCATTAAAACGTATTTTAAAGGATTAAACATTCCGGTGCATCGAAAAGACAGGGCAAAAGCGGCCCGGTCGTTTATTAAGGCGAAAGAGGAAGTAAAAAACGGCTGGTCTTTGGTTATATTTCCTGAAGGTGGAATACCTGATGAAAATAATCCTAAAATGGTCCCCTTCAAAAAGGGTGCTTTTCGACTTGCAAAGGATCTGAAAATACCTATTGTTCCCATTACCTTTACCAACAATTATCAATTGTTTTCAGACCCAACACAAGTATTGGGTCCAGCCAGACCCGGGCTTTCCAATGTGTATATTCACGATTTTATAAGCCCGGAATCGTATGAACAAATGACGGAAACTGAATTGAGTACTTATTGTTTTGATGTAATTAATTCGGCGTTAATTCAAGAACATCCCCACTTGAAAGATTAAGTGTTTTATCGATTTAATATTTTAAAAATTGTACTTTTGAAGTCATGAAGCTTTCCGATGAAATAATTGATCATATTGCGCATCTGGCTCGTTTGGAATTTGAAGGAGAAAGCAAAGCCGCAATCAAAAGTGATTTAGAAAACATTATCCAGTTTATGGATAAACTCAGTGAGTTGCCCACCGAACAGGTCGAACCCTTGATATTCATGAGTGATGAAGTGAATAAATTACGGGATGATATTGCGCAAACAACCCTTTCACAGCAAGAAGCATTGAAAAATGCACCTAAGAAAGATTCAGATTATTTTAGGATACCTAAAGTCCTTGAAAAGTAAAAGTTTGTGGCGCTCTTAAAGAAAAATGAAAAGCGTCACGATCCCTATGCGGTGCTTCGTATAAAAGAATTCAATTTTTTTCTCATCACACGCTTTTTCCTGACCTTGGGAATACAACTGCAAAGTGTCGTAGTAGGATGGCAGATTTATGAACTTACGCATGATGTAGTTTCGTTAGGTATGATTGGTTTAGCAGAGGCCATTCCGTTTATCATCGTTTCATTTTTTTCAGGTCATGTTGCTGACAACTTTAATCGAAAATGGATTGTTTTGATATTTAGCGCTTTGCTTTTCGTGGTTACGCTCTTTTTATTTTATGTCAGCATTTCACCACAAACTTTATTGCAATCATATGGAACGCTCCCGATTTATGCTGCAATTATGATTGGTTTGATTAGGGGTTTTATAGGTGCTGCGCTGCCATCATTTATGACACAGATTGTTCCAAGAAATTTATATACAAACGCAGCTACATGGAACAGCACCGTATGGCACATCGGATCGATACTCGGACCAGCTTCTGCAGGGTTGCTTATCGCCGTAGGCTACAGTGCGGCTTATGCTGTGGATTTAATCTTCATTTTCGTCGCAATCATTGCGTTTACATTTATTCATAATCATCCTATTCCCAAAAAGGATGTTCGAGAAGGCATAACAAAAAGCATAAGTGAAGGGGTGAAATTCGTGCTCAAACATCCAATTATTTTGGGCGCATTGTCCTTGGATTTGTTCGCGGTCCTTTTTGGCGGAGCCGTTGCGTTATTGCCAGCGTTTGCGGATGAGGTGTTGCATTCTGGTGCAATAGAATTGGGCTTTTTAAGAGCCGCACCCGCAATTGGGGCTGTTATTATGGCATTGATCATAGCATACCGACCTCCAGAAAAAAAGGCGGGAAGAAATTTATTCTTATCGGTTGCAGCCTTTGGACTTTCAACTGTCTTTTTTGGTTTGTCCACCAATTTTTATCTGGCTTGGTTTTTCCTCTTTTTAACAGGAGCTTTCGATAATGTTAGCGTGGTCATTCGACATACTGTGCTTCAATTGTGTACACCTGATAACATGAGAGGAAGGGTTTCGGCAGTCAATGGAATTTTTATTGGTTCGTCAAATGAAATTGGTGCGTTTGAATCCGGAATTACTGCTCGTGCTTTCGGATTAAAACCCTCTATAGTTGTTGGGGGACTATTAACCATTCTGGTAGTAGTTATAACCGCTAGGTTAACCCCCAAACTACGTAAGTTGAATATGGAAGATTTAAAATGATTATTCTTCCTCGAAATGGAAGGGATAATTACCAAAATAACTTGCCAAACGATTCACTGTAAATACACTTTTTGAATAGCGATTTGACAACGCAATTAGTGTTACGCTATCAGATCGCAGCATTGCAAACATGGCCGTATTTCCATGCCACCAACCCGAATGAAAAAAATATTTTGATTTTTCCGGTTCTTCAACCATTCGTATTCCTAACCCATAGTTGTTTCTACCCTCTTTTTCATAACTGTATCCTTTAAAAATCTCATGCTTACTCCTGGAATTCAGAAATACATTTCCGTAAAGAGCCTTATCCAATAAAAGTAAGTCATGAGCCGTGGTATATAAATTCTTATCCCCGTAAATACCATCTAAAAAATCATCTGTTTGCTCTTGAAATCTGCTGTTATACGAAAGCGCAGCTATTTTGAATAAATCATTTTCTGTACTGTAATTGCGAATAAATGAGTTTTTCATTCCAAGAGGCTCAAATACCAATTTTTTCATCGATTCCGGAAAAGAAGTCTTGGTAGTTTTCTCCACAATTAAGGCCAATAAGGCATAATTTGTATTGCAATAGGAGAAATGCGTATTAGGCGGATAATTAAGTGGGATCTTATGGTCAATTAGCAATTTTAAAACATCGGCATTTTTCATAGGCTTCGTTTTATCCCAAATCCCTTCTGAAAAATAAGCGTAATAGGGTATCCCGCTTCGGTGATTGAGTAACATTCTAATGGTTATTCCTTCATAAGGGAAATCCTTTAGATATTTTCGAATAGGGTCATCTAATTGAAGCTTTTGTTCTTCAACCAAACGTAAAACAGCCGTAGCCGTGATGAATTTACTTACCGATGCAACATGAATGGGCGTTGTACCATCTAGTTTGGTTCCTTCTTTGTAATTGGCGTAACCCAAATTTTTTTCGTAAACAATGAATCCATTCTTTGCAACCAGGAATTGCCCGTTGAATCTCGAAGAATCCATATATTTATTGAAAAAAGAATCTATTTTTGATTGTGTCGATTGCATCCATTCTTTTTCCGGACGCGTCATTTTAATAAAATAATTGGGTTTAGACTTAATCTGAGGAATAATAGGTTGTTTCTTGGAATCACAAGAGACAAAAAACAATGAGAAAAATAAAATTGCGGATACAAAAAACTTCACTTTACAAAATTAAAAATGTAGTTCTTTTAAAGAAGGAGATTTCGTACATTTTTCGGCAAATAACTTCTAAGCATACATTTGTATTCGTTTTCATTGTAATTTGTATGAACCAAAATAGTTCTGCACAATACGCCGATTCCATTAGACTGAATGATATTCGGATTTTAGCATCCCATAACAGTTACAAAAAAAAACCGGACCCTAAAGTGTTGCGTTTTTTAAGTCATTTTAAAAAACGTTTGGGACAAGATTTGGATCCCATTCAACTTGATT
>JBILIM010000114.1:0-5736 GCA_044349985.1 Crocinitomicaceae bacterium | reverse complement strand
TGCAACAACTCCATTTCTTCATGTACAATCCTCTGAAGTCTCTTATTGCAAATATTGTGATTAAAAACCTGAAAAGAACCTTTAAAATCCTGTAGAATAAAGAGGTAGAAGTTCTTTTCAGGTTAATATAAGGAAAATAAAAAACCAGTGATGGAGTACATCATTCACAATGACGAAAATAAAACGGAAAGGTTGGTTGGTAGCTCTTTGAAATTTAATATAAATCCAATTTCAATGCTGTTCGATAATCTTTAATTTCTTCGCGGTTGATTTTATGATCTGCATTTTTAAGCAAATTCAACAAATACAAAAGATTTTCTTTATCATCAATTTCTATAGGGTACTCATTCCCCTCATCGTCTTCCTCAAATTGAGCTTGAACATCAAAACAGTCATTCTCCGTTAGAAACTCATAGGTTAAACGTAACACCTTTGTCACCAAAGGATCTTGTTCTTTCAACGCATAGCCTCTTAATTCTTTCAAATCTTCAACTAAACCGGATGCCTCTAGTCCTTTCTTTTCGACCTTTGTAATTATTTCATCGAGTTTTTTGTTGGCTAAAGCTATTTTCATAATCGTTAAAAAGACAAATTTGATTTTGCAAATGTAAACATCTTATGAAATAAAAACTCATTTTAGTTGAAATCATGCTTAATTTTTCTAATCTTTGAGGTATTGAACAACGGCTTTACGAATTCTTGTATTCGCCATTTGAATTTTAAAAACTTTTGGGTGCACTAATATTTGATGGAATTATCGCAGGTCTCATTTTGAGCATTATGTTAGGCCCTGCATTTTTTATTCTTATGGAAGTTACCATCCGAAGAGGTGTTAGAGCAGGTTTGGCCTTCGATGTTGGGATATTTATTAGCGATATCGTTTACATTCTTGTTGCATTTTTTTTCTACTCCCAAGTAGCTAAATTTATGACCGGTGAAAACCAAGGAACCATTCAAATTATGGTTGGGATTGTATTCCTTTTCTTGGGTGTAGTAACCTATTTAAAAAAACCAAAAGAGGTTAAAGTGGATGAAGTTGGAAAAGTCATTCACAGTTCAAAGGATTATGTCATTTTGGGTTTGAAAGGATTTGTTTTAAATATGGCCAATCCCTTAATTATTCTTTATTGGTTCATTGTAATCACTGAGGCAGCAAAACATGCAGTAATTACGGACTCCTGGAGAACTTCTATATTTATTTATCTGTGCGTTATTTTAGGGGTTTATTTTGCTATTGATTTTGTGAAAATGCTCATCGCTAAAAAATTGCGATCCCTCATCACCAATCGTATATTGGAAACCTTAAATCAATTTATTGGTGTTATTTTCCTTCTTTTTGGAATTGTTTTAATCGCTCGTGGTGTTTTGAACACCATGTAACCCGATTCAATTTGAAATGTTATACGCCTAAATTAAATCTATGATTAGAATAGTATTTCTTATTTTATTGGCCTTCTTGCCACTTGTTTCTGAGGCTCAAAAGGTTTTGGAAGAAAATTTAACCGAACACGATTTTTTCTTTTGGGACAACTCAAAAAAGAAAATTCAATCGAAAGGTGCTTATTATAAAGATTTGTATCAAACAACCGTCGAAAAGCATGGCCCATGGCTCTATTACAATGAGGATGGCACGCTTGAAGAAGAACGCAATTACTACCGAGATTTGCTCCATGGTAAAACAGAATTGTACTTTCCCAATAAACAAAAAAAAGAAGAAGGGTACTTTAATTTTGATACCCAAGACAGCATTTACAGAAAATGGAATGAAAACGGAATCTTACTCGTAGAAGGCTATTATTACATGGGAATCCCTTCAGGTGAATGGAAAGAATTTTATGAAGATGGTACCCAAAAATCCATTACCCTTTATGAAGACACGTTGGAAAAATTAATTTCCTTTTGGATACCAGATTCGGTAAATACCCAAACGGTTATCAAAGGAACAGGGACAAAATATACCATTTACAACACCGGTGATATTAAAGATTGGGTCAATTATAGAGACAGCCTAAAGCACGGACCTAGCGTTGAATGGAGCGTTAACGGTGTGGCCTTGGTTGAAGCCAATTATAAAAACGGAAGACTGGATAGCAATTGGACACAAAGGTATTCTTCCGGCATACTTCAAAAAGTTTGCAACTATAAAAATGGCATGTTGGATGGGCCATATGCAACCTATTATGAAAATGGAGATCCTAATGCAGAAGGCATCTATGCGCTCGGTCAAAAAAATGGACTTTGGAAATGGTACACCGAACGCGGAACCATTGATATGGAAGGCACTTTCGAAAATGATATTCAACATGGCGATTGGAAATATTACTTTGAAACGGGTGAACTTTCTTATAACGCCCATTTTGACAAGGGAAAACGTTCTGGATTTTGGGAATATTTTTATCGTGGCGGTCAAAAATACAAAGAGGGGGATTATCTAAACGACGAAAAAGAAAATATTTGGACGACCTACTATGAAGATGGCACCATACTTATGCAAGGAACTTATTTAACAGGTTTAGAAGAAGGTGTTTGGATCAATAACTGGGAAAACGGAAGGGTAAAAAATCAATCCAGTTTTCGAAAAGGGCAATTACACGGGCCATGGTATTCCTATTTTGAAACCGGAACTTTGCATCTCTACGGCGAATACAAAAACAGTTTAAAGACGGGACAATGGGTTGATTACTTTGAAAACGGTAACCCTAAAGATATTGTGACCTATAAAATTTTTAGAAAAAAATCTAAAGTGCGAATCATAGACGATATGGTGGATTACCAAAGTTTAAAACACGGCAGATCCATTTCTTTTTCTGAGAAAGATCTTGAAAAAACGGAAGAAGGAAATTATAAAAAGGGAGAAAAGGACGGCACTTGGATCGCTTATCATCCAGGAGGCTATACACCCGCAGTTGTTACAGGATATAAATCTGGCATCTTGGAAGGAACAATGGAAACATTCGATAAAAAAGGAAGAATTGTTCAGCTTGCAGAATATAAAGATGGGGTCCGTCATGGTCGATTCATAATCTACGACCGTAATGAAGATGTGTTATATGAGAAGAAATTTGCTTTTGGGTACGAAGTAAAAAACAATGGTTTTGGTTCGGGTAATTTCAAGCCTTAAGTTGAATTGCCTTATCCCAGCTGTATTAAAGCGCTTAAATTGGTTGTAAATAATTTGATGGCAATCGCTAACAAAATGATTCCGAATACCTTTTTTACAATAACAATTCCCCCTTCGCCTAAAAGTCTTTCGATATACTTCATCAATTTTAAAACAACATAAACGATAATTACGTTTATTATAATGCTAAGCACAATATTGATTTCTTGATATTCCGCTCGAATGGAAACCAAAGTAGTCATGGTACCTGCACCAGCAATTATTGGAAATGCCAAAGGAACCACACTTGCGGTTTTACCTGTAAGCTCATCACGGAACAATCGAACCCCAAGAATCATCTCCAAAGCCATAGCAAAAAGAATGAATGCCCCGGCAACTGCGAAAGCTTCGATAGTCACACCAAACAAGCTTAAAATACGCTCTCCTAAAAATAAAAAACCGAGCATTATAAAAAAAGAAACCATACTTGTTCTAAACGGTGAAATGGATCCAGCACCTTCCTTCAATTTCAAAATAATAGGTATTGATCCAATAATATCTATAACCGCGAACAAAACTGTTGAAGCTTTAAAAACCTCTTCCCAGCTGAATCCAGAAAAAAAACTATTCATGATTTTTTAAAATATAATTGGCTATTACTTTACCATAGTTCTCATGCTCCAATTTGCTGATTTTTTCTTTTAAAGCATCCATGTCTTCATCATGATCTATGAGACATTCAAACTGTGCAAGGATTTTTCCACGGTCGTATTCCTCATTAACCAAATGAATGGTAATTCCTGATTTTGATTCACCAGCTTCCAAAACTGCACTGTGAACATGATCGCCATACATTCCTGCTCCACCAAATTTTGGCAAAAGAGATGGATGAATATTAAAAATTTTTTCAGAAAATGCCCTAACAAAAGATTCGGGTATTTTTCTTAGAAAACCCGCTAAAACAATAAAATCAATTTTATGCGAAGTGCAAACATCGAGTAAATAGTTCGCGTTTGCCACCTCCGCATTGTTACACACAATGGATGGCACTTCGTAAGTTTCACAAACGGAGAGCAACGGCGAATTGGAATTATTACTGACAACCAACCCTACTTCTATTAAGGTATGGTTTTTAAAAAACGCCATCAACTTGGAGGCATTGGTACCTTTTCCTGAAATAAATATGGCCAATTTGATTTTTTGCACAGACAAAATTAACAATTATAAAGAACCTAAATCGCAATTAAATTTGACCTTAACAATGAAACAATACAGCGATGAATAAAGGCGAAATTGTACGGAATAGGTTTTAATTTTATAGTTGATGATAAATTCAACACGAATATTATTGTGAATAATTTTGTTTTTTGACGCAATGTTTTTTTCTTTGCAGCCTGATTAACCCTTAAATAAAGAAAAATGTCTGATATCAAATCAAAAGTAATAGCTATCATCGTGGATAAGTTGGGTGTTGAAGAAAGTGAAGTAACCAATGAGGCTTCATTCACTAACGACCTTGGGGCAGATTCATTGGATACTGTAGAATTGATTATGGAATTCGAAAAAGAATTCAATATTGCAATTCCAGATGATCAAGCTGAGAACATCCAGACTGTAGGTGATGCAATCACTTACATCGAGGAGAACGCAAATTAATTCGATTATTATTTTTTGAACCAAGCATTCGCTTTATGGAGTTGAAAAGAGTTGTTGTTACGGGAATGGGGGCCCTAACGCCAATCGGTAACACTTTGAGTGAGTACTGGGAAGGTTTGTTAAACGGAACCAGCGGAGCGGCAATAATTAAACAATTCGATGCGTCTTTGTTCAAAACACAATTTGCTTGTGAGCTTAAAAACTTCAATGTAGAAGATTTTATTGATCGCAAAGAAGCAAGAAAACTAGATCCGTTTGCACAATACGCCATAGTTTCTTCATCTGAAGCTATGGCGGATTCTGCAATTTTAGAATCTAACCCTAATCTGGACCGCATAGGTGTCATTTGGGGTTCAGGAATTGGCGGATTAAAAACATTTCAGGACGAGGCAGAAAACTTCTTTGGGGGTGATGGTACTCCTCGATTTAATCCTTTCTTTATCCCAAAAATGATTGCAGATATCGCTGCAGGTCACATTTCAATTAAATACGGACTTCGTGGGCCAAATTACGCTACAGTGTCCGCATGTGCATCCTCTACAAATGCAATTATAGATGCGTTCAATTTAATCCGTTTGGGTAAAGCAGATGCTATTGTTACTGGAGGATCAGAAGCATGTGTTAATCAAATGGGAATGGGCGGTTTTAATGCACTGAAGGCACTTTCTACACGAAATGAATCGCCTGAAACAGCTTCTAGACCATTCGACTTGGAGCGCGACGGTTTCGTCTTAGGTGAAGGTTCAGGAGCCTTGATTCTTGAAGAATACAACCACGCGATCAATCGCGGTGCAAAAATTTATGCAGAAGTAATTGGTGGTGGGATGTCAGGAGATGCCTACCACATGACTGCACCTCATCCCGAAGGTTTAGGTGCAAAAAATACGATGATTTCAGCGCTTGACGATGCGCAAATTAGTCCTAACGACGTTGATTATGTCAACGTTCATGGTACTTCAACACCATTAGGTGATATCGCA
>JBILIM010000113.1:0-5864 GCA_044349985.1 Crocinitomicaceae bacterium | reverse complement strand
CTGATTACCGCACAAGGTGAAGAAACCCATGACCTTCAAAAGGTTCATTTTGCAAACCTACAGCCTTGAACTTGTAAAAATAAACACCGTCAGCTGCGTCGTCGCCATTTTGAGACTTTCCATCCCAAACGGTATTGATATCCTTACTTTCAAACACAACTTGCCCCCATCGATTCAAAATGGTCAATTCCAACTCAATAATGTTTAGGAGTTTGAATTCGTAGTAATCATTTTTACCGTCACCATTTGGCGAAAAGACATTGGTTGCTTCCAAACCAACGGGAAGCACAGGAGGAATAACAGGAGGTTCAAGAACTTCAATTTGAATGAATGTCGTATCGAAACAATTTCCGGTTTGAGCCACAAGCATTACGGTGTAGGTTCCTGTTGTATCGAAGGTTTGTTGTTGACTTGATAAGTCGTTTACGTTTGCCGTTTGACCATTACCGAAGTTCCAAAAATAAGACGTGCTGTTCTGGCTGGTGTTTTGAAAATTAACGGTTAAAGGATAAAATCCTGAAATCGGATTGGCCGTGACAACAGCATTTGGAGGGTTGTTGGGTGTAACATATGCAGAATCGTACATGTAACAACCTGCGGATTCGATTTCGAGATAATACCACCCAACAGCTAAATCTGTCCATACGGAGGCATTAATGAAATTGGGGTTGTTCGGTCCTGGTCCTGTCCAAGTATAACTTGGTGGGTCGTTAAAGGTTCCTGAGGTTACTGCTGAAACGTATCCATTGTTCAGGCCGCAGTCTGCAGGACCAATGAAAACATCATCAATATTCCAATTCATAGGCGTGATGCTTACGTTTACGTCATCCGTTGCGTCACAACCATTTTCTGATGTTGCAGTGATGGTATAAATTCCAGATGTTTGCGGGTTAATATTCGGACTTGTTGCGCCATTGGACCAGTTCCAATCCACAACATTTGTATTCGCAGTAGCATTGAGGTTACCTGTTTCATTCGCACAAAAAACGATATCCAGCCCAGCGTTTACTTGAATCGTATCGTACAAAATGGCTATCGAATCTTCAACAAGGCAAATTGGTGCAAAGAAGATATCATCTATTGCGAAATCGTTTCCTGAACCAACCACGCTTTGGTTTACGATGGACAATACCGCGGAAGTACTTGATCCAGAGTTCCAGAATCCCGTGTTTTCATCCCAGACACATGCGGTTGGATTTGTTGGAACAATTGCTGAAATGGGAGCGTTATTGATATACAATTGCAAATTTGAAGTCGCATTTGTATTGAGCACATTCATTTGCCAGAATGAAAAAGCGTAATTGGTGTTGGGTGCAACTGTAACCGTTTGTGACCAAACAA
This sequence comes from Crocinitomicaceae bacterium, assembly GCA_044349985.1. Classification (GTDB taxonomy): domain Bacteria; phylum Bacteroidota; class Bacteroidia; order Flavobacteriales_D; family Crocinitomicaceae; genus M0103. The sequence continues at coordinate 4,523 of JBILIM010000113.1, read as the reverse complement.
TAGTATTTGGAGTTGCTGCTCCATTGGCAATAAGCATATTGCCATTTCCTGTAGTATGGTCTCCGCAATTCATGAAATTATTATGGACCAAAGAGGGAGAGGTTGACACTGCATATTGACCTTCGTTGGAAAGTAATCCATAAGTGCCACCTGTTCCTGGAATGTATGATGAGGTAAAGTTGTTTGCAACAGCTGTGGTTCCTCCTTGAAAATTTCCATTGAGGATGAGGTTGTTTCCGGTAAGTCCAGCTGAAACAACATATGTTCCGCTTGAATTAACGGTTATTTGATTTGAAAATGAACCTGTTGACCATTGGTAATAGTCATAGCCCAATGCAGCCACTAAGTTTAAGGTTTGTCCTTGACAAAGTATGGTGTCATTTCCAAGTTCAATTGGTGGTTCATTTCCTGTACATTGTGCCAACAAAGCTGATTTTGAAACGACTAAATAAAAAACAACAATAAGTATTCTAAATATTTTCATGCATTAAAAGACTAATAAACAAAGTTAAAGGTTATCTAGAACTAAAGTAAATCCATTAAATTATTTACTCCGATGGTTCTACTCGCAGTAAATCCCTCCGCGAATTGGAAACCAGAAGGTCTGCCAAATTGCTTCATACGCCCTTTAATGAAATCAAAAAAATCTTCTCCTGATATGGGCGTATCAGGTTCACTGGATTCAGGATCAAAAAATTGGGTTTTGTAAGCTTTTATGGATTCGATTTTCTGTTGAACAAAAGGCGTGACATCAATGACAAAATCGGGTTTCAGATAGTAATCTTGTATGTAGTGGTAAATTGCCGTTGGACGATACGGTTCTTGTTTTAGTTCATTAGAAGTGGTAACTATTTTGGGTAAACCAGAAAGGAATGCAGCTTCTGCAACCAATTTTGCTGCCCTACCATGATCAGGATGGCGGTCATCGATAGCATTTGCCAAAACAATACGCGGTTTGTATTTTCGAATTACTTCAATGATTTTTATTTTGTTTTCCGTGTTCAGTTCGAAAAAACCATCCTCCATGCCCAGGTTTTCACGAATATGAATCCCTAGAATATCTGAAGCGTTTTTTGCCTCATTTTTTCGGGTGATTTCATCGCCACGTGTCCCCAATTCGCCTTTAGTTAAATCTATAATTCCCACCTTCATACCCATGGAAATATGTTTTAAAAGCGTTCCAGATGCAGATAATTCTACATCATCGGGATGAGCTGCGAAGGCCAGGATGTCGATATAATCGAAGTTATTCATGTTTGTCTTCATTTAGAGCTTCTTGATTCAACTTGAACGATTTATTTCTCCATGCGGCCAGGGCTGTGAATAAAACGAATAGGATTATTGTGGTAATTAACCAACTTGGAATGGCACCTAAGCCTTCTCCTTGCGCATAGGAGTGCAATCCAACCAGGTAGAAATTTACCCCAAAGAAGGTAAACAAAATGGCAGCATAACCCCATAAACTAACGGTATTGAATAAAAACTTCCCGCTCAAACCAGGAATATATCGTAAGTGAAGAATTACGGCATATACCAATACGGAAACCAATGCCCAGGTTTCTTTTGGATCCCAACCCCAATAACGTCCCCAAGATTCATTCGCCCAAATCCCACCCAAGAATGTTCCGATGGTGAGCATAAATAAACCAACCGTCATTGTCATTTCAGAAATATATGTGATTTCACTAATGTGAATAGTCACAAGTTGCGCGTTCCTTTTGGTTCGAAAAATAAATAAAATCAAATTAAACAAACCCAAAATTGCGGAAAGTCCCAGGAAACCATAACTTCCAGTAATGATAGCAACGTGAATCATCAGCCAATAGGATTTCAAAACAGGTTGTAATGGCGTGATTTCAGGATCCAATAAATTCATTTGGGTAACCCAAATCATTAAGCCCGCTAAAAGTGCGGTGCCTGCAAGGACAGAAGGGTTTTTTCTTGAGAAAATAAATCCTGATAGCATGGTTACCCAAGCAATAAAAACGACAGCTTCGTATCCGTTGCTCCAAGGTGCGTGTCCAGAAATGTACCAGCGCATTGCTAAGCCTAATCCGTGGTATATGAATACGAGGATGAGCAAAAATGTAAATGCTTTACCTAGTATTCGAATGACTTTCGTAACCTTCGAACTTGTTTTTGTAAAAATACTCAAGAAGAAAATCAGTAATGAAAGCAATCCGATTCCCAAATAACTGTTTTGTGCAGATTTAAACACGTTAAGTTTATTGTAACGCACCTCTAAATCAACTGCGAATTCAGATGGAACAACTTTCGCTCCGGATTTTCTTTGAATGTCTTTGAGTTTTTTCAGTTCAGTGCTGGCTTTCGCGTAATCGTTGGATTTAGCGGCTAAGAAAACCTCCTTGAAATAACCCATGGCGGTATAAAAAGCCGTGGAGTCACCTTTGAAAAGACGCTCGTCCAAAGGAACGTACCAGGTATTGTTTTTGTCGTTTTTCAACGGGCATAACCTCATATAGTCCCATGATGGAAAGGCATTGATAAGTTGAAAACGATCGGTTAATTTTAAAAGGTTTTTATCAAATTCATTTCTTTTTGACTCCAGTTTTTGGAAGGCTGCCTCATATTGCTTTGCCCATTTAAACTCGTTTTTATCGGTAATCAAGTCCTTGATTGAAGCATAGCTTTCGAGTTTTAGTTCTTCCCTCAATGCTGATGGAACTTGAATAATTTTCTTATCCATCCATGATGCAGGGGAGAGGTGCATACTCATTATGGTTTGTACGGCATTAAGATTTTCAAATTTATCTGCTCTGTGAATTTTACGCAACAAATTTAAACACATGGTATGAAGGGGAACTATTCGTCCCTGATCCGGACCCATTGGCACTTGAACAAGCAATCTACCCAATTCGTCGGCATGTGCTTCGGATATAATTACGGGTTCAGTTGGTGCAGATAAAGCTTGGTTTTCAACTTCGTGGTTGTGACCGTCATGATTGTGGCCTTCATGCTGCGCATTTGTATTCTTAACGTAACTCAGCGTAAACAGAATGGCTAAAATTGCCGACAAACCACTGCGTTTTTGGCGAAGCTTCTTCAATTTGTCGTTCAACGCTCTAAATCTACCCGCAGGAGCCAAAAGAGACAATACCATTCCAATTGCCATGAGTAAATATCCGAGATAAGTGATGTTGGTACCCCACCAATCGGCGTTGACGCTCAATCTGGTTCCTTCTTCGTTTTGAGGAGTATTGGGATCATCCAGATCGTAAGCCGACTGGAAAAAACGATAACCATTGTAATCCATAACATGGTTCATGAAAATACGCTGGTTTCTTGTATAATCATTAGCCGTATCTATAATTGTTACTTCACTCGCATAAGATGACGGGGCATTTGACCCCGGATAGTTTTCGATCTGAAAATCATTGCATTTTACGGAGAAAGGCAATTCAATGCGCATTGAACCGTATTCCATTTCATAGGACAAACCATTCAACTCAAAGACTTCATGATCAGGAATTTGGTTAATACCACCTTTTAAAACGACTTCTTTTGATTTTTCACCGTCTGTGATCTTAACAGTGAGGTAGTCGGTACCTACGTTTCTTTTACCGGAAGGCATCAACATCATTTTGGTATTTTTCAGCATGTTTTTAAAAACGAATTGCTGATTACCAATCGTATAAAGCGTTGTTGTCATAAATTGCGCTTCCTGTTTAGCTGGTATTTCGATGTATGCAGTATCTGGAACCGGTTGACCAGATTGTCTGTATTTCTGCATTTGTGACATCGGAAGATAGCGTACAGGAAAGTCGGATTTCATGGTCACCGTATTGCCTTTTTTGAAAAGTAATACTCCGGGCATGGCATCTTTTTTCTCAAATGAAATGGGAATATCACCGACCATTAAAAAATTGCCTTCACACAAGTAGTTGGGACGCATACCATCTGTAACGATTTCTAAACTTGTAGCGTTGATGGAGTCATTTGTAACAAGTGAATCAATCATTTTCTTTTGAAAATTGACGTATTCAATTTTTACAGGAGTTTTGTGGTTCGGAAAATCAATCGGAATATCAAAGTCGTTCGAAGTTATTTCTGACATAAACATTTTCTCGGCGTAGGTATATTGCAGTTTACCATCGTTGATTTTTAACCAAAGGTGGGGGTCGCTCGAATAGATGATGTTTGATTCTTGTCCTTCTGGAATAATCATAAGCCCCTCAAAGCTGATATATCTTGTTATTGCTGCTCCAATAATAATGACCAAAAAAGAAAGGTGAAAGGTCAGCATCGCAATTTTCTCCCTCTTAAACATTTGGTATCTGAAAATATTGGCAATCAAATTTACACTGAGAAACAAAAGCAAAATTTCGAACCACAGCGCATTGTAGATGATAAGTTTTGCTGCCTGCACGTCGTATGCAGACTCAATAAATGTTGCAGCAGCAATGGCTAATAAAAAGATGATCATGGCTAAGGCCATCATCCGCATTGAAAAAAGGGCTTTTGAAATTTTTTCCATAGTATTTACCTAGGTTACAAAAGTAACG
>JBILIM010000112.1:0-5888 GCA_044349985.1 Crocinitomicaceae bacterium | reverse complement strand
CAGCGTCCAACAATAATTATAAAGGTGGGTCACATTTCACGTATTCACCTCTTCAAACAGATTTTCGTTACGGTGGTATTTATGGCCAAGTTGGATTCAATCTCGGTCGACTTTTTTCAAAGAAAATTATTTTAGGCGTAACCGTTGATTTCAAGGGTTGGAAAGGATTCAATTCTTGGAAACCTTCGGAAGCTTTCAAAAATGATTTCAATACTGCTTACCTACCAAACGTCAGTACTCCTGAAGATTTAGCCAAAGCAGAAATGATTAAGAACGCCGTTAACGACGTCGAAGATAAAAACTTCCAAGGCAATTATTTTGGCCGGATCGGTTTATCCATCGCTCCTTTTCCCAGAAAATTCGGAAGCTTCATGATGACGTTCCAAAGAGGATATTGTAGCTTTCCAATTTATGGTTACTACGACAATCCCAACATTGACAATTTGGATTCAGACTTTGCGTTCCTCGATATTGGGAGGGTGTATTCGGGAGCTATTTATTTTAAACCCTTTACATTTAGCAAAAAAATTAGAAGAACTTCGTTCACAGCATCAAAAGAAGATTGGAAGAACTATATAACTGTAGGCTTACATTATGAACGGTTTAACTTGAATGAAAGTAGTTTTTATGGTATTTCTGTGAATGATATTGTAAAAAAAGAATTTCTTGATAAATACGGAATTCAGCAACGATTTGGAATTTCATTAGGTGTGAGTATTTATTAAAAGTTCATGACCAGAGCTAGTTTCAGGGATAGCATTCAAATTATAAGACAGCTTACGCTAAAAAGGCTTTTCAATTTATTCATTTTGAATGGATCCTATTTTCTTTCAAGATTGGTAAAAAAATCAATCCATAGAGGCCTTCCATTTTCCTTATCAATTGAACCTACAACCGCATGCAATTTAGGATGTCCAGAATGCCCTAGCGGTTTAAAACAATTCACGCGACCTACCGGAAAACTGGATCTTGATTTACATCAAAAAATTATTTCCGAAGTTAGAAGTCATGTTTTTTACATCAATTATTACTTTCAGGGGGAACCCTTTTTACATCCTCAATTTTTAGAACTCATTAAAGAGGCCAAACGCAATCGTATCTACACAGCAACTTCTACCAATGCACATTTCATTGATTATAAAAAAGCGGAAGATATTGTAAAATCCGGATTGGATCGATTGATTATTTCCATTGATGGTATCAAGCAAGAAACCTATGAGCACTATCGTATTAATGGGCAACTGGAGAAGGTTATAGATGCTACAGCACATTTGATTTCGGCAAGAAAAAACCTAAAATCAAGAACGCCTCACCTCATCTTTCAAATTCTTGCAGTAGCGCCGAATGAAAAGGAGATTGAGGATATTTTGAAACTTGGTAACGAAATGGGAGTTGATGAAGTACGCGTAAAAACAGCACAACTCTACGATTATAAAAACGGACATGATCTCATGCCTCAAAATGAAGCCTATTCGAGGTATCGCAAAAAAGCCGATGGCACCTATACGCTAAAATACAAACTTGGAAATTACTGCTGGCGTATGTGGTCGGGAACGGTATTCACTTGGGATGGAAAACTAGTCCCTTGTTGCTTTGATAAAGATGCGCAACACCAACTCGGAGATATTAAAAACCAATCGTTTCTGTCCATTTGGAAAAGTGAAATCTATAACGGTTTTAGAAAACAAGTGTTCTCGAACAGAAAAACCATCGATATTTGTCAGAATTGTTCCGAAGGATCAAAAGTGTGGATTTAATTTTTGGTAATGAAAACGTTTAATTATTTGAGTTCCATTGTTTCTTTGAATCTGCTTTGTTTAATGGGTTTTGTATCCTGCGGAAATGATGCATCTGTTGCAAACAACAATACAATTGGTGGAGAACATTTTGAAACCAACGAACCAGACGATGCTGCATACAGAAATTTTCCGGAAGACACCACAAAGTATTTGTATGTCGCCAATATTGAAATTCCGGCACTTTCTCCTGATGATGCTATCATTTACCACACGGCATACACCCTGAAATACAACGAAACTTACGAACAAGCCGAGTGGGTGGCCTACCAACTGACAGCAACTGAAACAATCGGATTATATGAACGGTCAGACGATTTTATGGTCGACCCAAAAGTAGCAACGGGATCTGCGAACGATAACGATTATGCCGGTTCCGGATATGACCGAGGACATTTGGCCCCGGCGGCTGATATGGGTTGGTCTTCAACCACGATGCAAGAGTCCTTTTATTACAGCAATATGAGTCCTCAGGAACCGAGCTTCAATCGCGGCATTTGGAAAAGACTCGAGGAATTGGTGCGCGATTGGGCCGTTGAATACGATACTTTATACGTTGTTACAGGTCCTGTTTTGAAAACAGGTTTGCCCACCATTGGTTCAAATAAAGTTGCCATCCCCGAATATTATTACAAGGTGATTTATACATTTTCCAATGGGGGCCACAATGCGATTGGCTTCGTTATGAAAAATGAAGGTTCGAAAGATGATCTTAAAAGTCATGCCGTCAGTGTAGATAGTGTTGAACGCTTTACCGGAATTGATTTCTTTGTGAATCTCAACGACGACCTGGAGACGAAAATCGAAGCTTCCACCTGTGTATCTTGCTGGAACTGGAACGGGACAGATAAACACATTTCGAGTCCATCAACGAAACAAGAATCCGGAACATCATCAGCGGTGCAATGTTCAGGCATTACCCAAGCAGGTGCGCGTTGCAAAAGAAAAACCACAGATCCCAGTGGAAGGTGTTACCAGCATCAGTGAAAATTTCACGCACAAAAAAAGCCATCTTTAACAGACAGCTTTTTGATACATAGTACATATTTAGACTAATCTTCTTTTTCTTCAAAGATTCGTTTCGGACGTAATTTTTCGAAAATACCGAGTGTAATCCAATAGGGAACGATAAACGTTAATAAAAACAGCAACAACCAAAATGCCATGCCTGCAATCATTAAAAACAATACGATACCAAAAACACTCATTTCCTTAAATTTGAGATTCGAGGTAAAATTACTAATTTATTTCAATCTGCAAGAATTCTGAACTAAAAATTACAGCATTCACGTTAAATTTTACTTCACCCATTCCTTTTCTACGCAATCCAATTTTTTTAAGACAATAGTACAGGGATATTAACATATTACCGTTCAATGAATTTTCATATCTGGCTTAAAATGGAATGCATCCTCTATCGTAATTGCGTAATTTTGCTAGGTAAACAACAAACATGACTAAAAGTAAAAAACATACACTGTTTTTCGAGCAGGATTATGACTTTGACATGATTGGTATTTGCTCACATCATAACGATTACAGACTGGCATGGGGCATCAATGAACGCTTGAACATTCAATTGACAAAAGCGGATGAAGATTATGTTGCTGTAAACAAGAAAGGTATCCCTATTTCGGCACATTCTCTTTATGAATTTAAAGATGAAGATTGTCTAACGGAGTATTACCTGGTTAAGAATAAAAGTCAGGGTAAGTTATTGATTCCTGAAAAACCCAGCGTTGATTATTTCTTATTCTTGTTTGAAAACCATCTCGTAGACCCCGAAGCGCTTACCCAACAACTAAGAGATATTCCGAGTGTTTTGGGTACCTTTTTATTTAATCCCGAAGAAATCCAATCAACAGAAAATATAGTATTTAACTAATGATGAAAAAAACAAAAATAGTGGCAACCATGGGGCCTGCATGCAACAGCAAGGAGACACTTCGTGAAATGTTTGAAGCAGGTTTAAATGTATGCCGTTTAAATTTTAGTCACGGTTCTTATGAGGATCACGCTCAAATTATTGAACTCATACGTGAACTAAATGAAGAAACAGGAATGAATGTCGCAATTCTTGCAGATCTTCAAGGTCCGAAAATACGAACCAATGAGATGGAAAATAATGGTGTGCTTTTGAAAAGAGATGGCATCGTAACCATTGGGACAGAAAAAATCATCGGTAATGAAAGTTCTTTTTCCATTAATTACAGCAAGTTACCCGCAGAGGTAAATCCCGGAGAACGTATCTTACTGGATGACGGAAAAATTACACTTGAAGTATTAAGTACCGACGGATCAAAATCCTTTCAAGCTAAAGTAATTCATGGCGGTATTTTATCCTCTAAAAAAGGTGTGAATTTGCCAAATACCAAAATTTCAATGCCGTCTTTGACGGAAAAAGATATCGAAGACCTTTCCTTTGCTTTAGAACAAAATGTAGATTGGATTGGACTTTCATTTGTGAGATGCGCGAAGGACATCATCGAACTGAAAAAAATAATCGCTGCCAAAAAATGTAAAGCAAAGGTTATTGCAAAGATTGAAAAACCTGAGGCGCTCAGTGAAATTGACGATATTGTCAAGGAAAGTGACGGACTCATGGTAGCTCGCGGAGATCTCGGAGTAGAAGTTCCTTATCAGAATGTACCACTTATTCAAAAAATGCTCATCAAAAAATGTATTGTACATGCGAAACCCATAATTGTAGCTACTCAAATGATGGAAAGTATGATTTCGAACATCACCCCTACCCGAGCAGAAGTGAACGATGTTGCCAATGCGGTTTTAGATGGAGCAGATGCCGTTATGCTTTCTGGTGAAACTTCAGTAGGTAAATTTCCTGTTGAGGTCATCAAAACCATGTCCAATATTGTAACCGAAATGGAAAAATTCGAAGGGATATACAATAAGGAAGAGCTTCCAGAAAAGAACCATACACGATTTATCTCAGATTCCATTTGTTTCAATGCATGTCGTTTATCCCAGCGTGTAGAAGCTGCAGCCATTTTAACCATGTCGTTTTCAGGTTATACGGCATATAAAATTGCTTCTCAGCGACCGAAGGCACCGATCTATGTTTTTACAAGCAATCAACAAATATTGACACAATTGAATTTGATATGGGGTGTAAAAGCGTTTTTCTACGACAAACAGGTAAGTACCGATGACACCATTGCTGACATTAAATCCATGTTGAAAAAAATGAATTTACTTGATGTTGGTGATATCGTAATCAATATTGCTTCCATTCCTTTAAAAGAAATGGGTGGATCCAATATGTTGAAGTTGAGCTATGTCGACTAATTACCCTAACATACGACCAATCCTTGTGAAGTTTTTTAGTACAACAGTACTTTCATTTTCAATTTGTATTTTTTCTTTTGGGCAACACTCTTATCCCATTTCCAAGACGAAAGTAAAAGGATCGTACGTTTATCCAGTAGGTTCTAAAAAGCCACTTACCGGTGTCGTTTATCAAATGAACAAAGAAGGTCAAAAGGAATTCGAAATAAATTATGTTTCCGGTTTGCGCTCAGGGAAAGCAAGTACCTGGCACAAGAATGAAACCTTGGCAATAGAACGTTATTATAATGAAGGTGATTTGAATGGAAGCTTCAGAATGTGGGATGAAAAGGGTCAACTCATGCAAGAATTCAATTATAACGAAGGTATCAAAGATGGCCTGAACAGAGAATGGCATGCGAACGGCTATTTGAAAAAAGAAGAAAATTACAGCAACGGCTTAAAAGATGGTGTGCAGAAGGAATGGGACAGTACCAATGTATTGATCAGTGAAGTGAATTACAGAAATGGGCTTTTGCATGGAAGTGCAAAAGATTGGTATGCTAACGGTCAACTTAAATCATGTGCCAACTTTCTTGGGGACACACTTAATGGAGCAGCTGAAGGATGGTATGATAACGGACAAATCAATTACAAGTATGAGTCCAAACAAGAATCCGTATGGCATGGCAACGGGCAACTGCTTTGCGAGCGTTTTTATCCGGAACACCTTAAAGACAGCATAAAGGAAAACTTTTGGAATACATCAGGCGAAGAAATTGACAAATCCAATCCTTCTTTAATGAT
>JBILIM010000111.1:0-6000 GCA_044349985.1 Crocinitomicaceae bacterium | reverse complement strand
TTTTGAGGACATGACCATAAAAAGCGTCATTGGTAGTAAATAATAACATACCGGAAGTATCTTGTTCGATAAAGGCATCATTACCTGTTTGCTCTGAATAAAAATTACAATAGGTGTTAGCCCATTCAAAATTGAGCATGCTGTCAAGTTTTACGAGTGCCCCAAAATGCTGATCAAAAAGATATGTTGCATTGTTTATGGTCTTCATTTCTTTGAAAAAAGTTGGCTCATTAAAAATCTTGGCATCTAACAGCAAACTCGATGCATCTATTTTCAATACAATACCTTGTTCTCCCTGTGTGCTTGTAAAATGTGACCCTGCGACAATAATAGTTCCATTTGCCGCGACATCTACAGCATGAAATTCTAGAATTGACGCGCCTGCACCCGAAAGGGAAAATCCTTTGGACCAAAGCATGTTACCTTGCAAATCCAATTGCATCACAAAGGCTTCATTTCCATTATTCCCGACCATTATAAAAGTTGAGTCAAATTTCTGAACAACATCATTTATCTTTACGTCATTATTCAAGTTCGAACCAAAAGTTTTTGTCCATAAGGTATCCCCTTGACTGTTTAGTCGAACACACAAACCGTTGGTCAACTGATTTGAAGTGTTGAATACATCTCCCACTGCGATAAAAGTAGAATCAACAGACCTCATTAATTTTGACAAGACCAAATGGTTGGATCCGGCAAAACTTTTACTTTGAATAATATTTCCGGCAACATCGATTGTATGAAAAAAACTACTGAGTCCAAAATTTTCACTTCCAATTACCGCCAAATTATCGTTAACAATTGAAAAATCCTGTGCTCTATAGTTGTTGAATGAAAAGTACTTTTTATTATACTCAATTTGGGCAGATGCATTGCTTACGATGATTAATGCAATCAAACTGTAAATAAATCTAATCATGTTGTTTTTTAATTGAAAGACGCATTGTAAGATATGCTGAAAAATTGACTATCCCAAATAGAGTTCGATTAATCCTTCGGGTGCTTCAATGTTCATGATCTTATTTTTACGATCAAGCTTTTTAACCAAACCCTCTCTCAAAGGAATAAGTACCTCCGCACCATTGTTAAGAATTTGAATCAAAGGATTTACTTGAAAATCAATTACGGCTTCTAAAATACCCACTTCACCGTAATGTGCATCAATCACTTTATATCCGACCACTTCATGATCATAGAAATGTATTCCTGAAAGTTTTGGCAAAACTTGTTCTGGCAAAAACACCTGCATTCTTAAAAGTCGTCGAGCACTAGATTCATCGTCTACACCTTCGAATTTTACAGCTGCAAAGCCTTTGTTCTTAAGTTTAATCGAATCAATAAAAAAAGGAATGAGTTGTCCGTTAATTTCTATAAAAACGGCATCCAGTGTTTGATAATCTGATGGATTGGTAACATCCAAAAACAGCGAAACTTCACCTTTAAATCCGTGAAGTTTCGCAATATAACCTAAATGAAAGCAATCTGCTTTATTCATTATTTTATTCTTCTGAAGCTGGTTCTTCTGTAGCAGTTGCTTCTGATGTTGACTCTTCTGAAGACTCACCTTCAGTTACAACCTCTTCATTAGTTCCTTCTTCTACAACTGATTCTTCAGTCTCAGCTGCAACCTCTTCTTCAACTACAGGTGCATTTTTAGCTTCAACTGCAGCAGCTTTGGCCGCATTTGATTCCTCTTCAGCTTTCAATCTTGCAGCTTTATCAGCAGCAGCATTTTTCGCTAAACCGTCTTTCTTACCTGTGATTTTAGCATCTTTTTCAGCCAACCAAGCATTAAACTTTACTTCTACTTGTTCTGCTGTTAAAGCACCTTTAGTAACACCTTTTAATAAGTGATTTTTGTACAAAACACCTTTATATGAAAGAATTGCTCTTGCAGTATCACTCATTTCAGCACCAACCTGAACCCAATTCAAAGTTCTTTCAAAATTAATATCAATTGTTGCTGGGTTGGTATTCGGATTGTAAGTCCCTAATTTTTCGATGAATTTACCATCTCTTTTCGCGCGGCTGTCTGCTGCTACTAAATGAAAGAATGCTTTTCCTTTCTTTCCGTGTCTTTGCAATCTGATTCGAGTTGCCATAATTTAAGTTTACAATATGAGGTTCGAAACCTCGGTTTATAAATAATGTGAATTTAAGGGTGCAAAGGTACACTATTTTTCTAGAAGTCCAATAAAGATGCGCTTTTTTTAAAATAATGTACGATATTTATGTTCAGAAATATGAAGCAGGACATTCAAACTACACTTTTTCAAATCATCAAACACCGCATTTCAGGTCAAGATACTTTAGGTAATGTATTGTCTGAAGTACTAAGTGTAAGCACAGATGCCGTATATAGAAGATACCGTGGCGAAACACTACTCACCATTGAAGAAGTTAAGAAGATTTGCAAATATTTCTCCATTTCTTTTGATGCTTTGATGGAATTGTCTGTTGGGCATGTGACGTTCAGCTACCCACCATTGAACACCTACGATTTCAAATTGGAATCCTACCTCGAAGGCATATTAAAAGCTTTCCAAAGGCTAAAATCAATGGAACAACCTGAAATAATTATTTCGGTTAACAATACGCAATTTTTTCAACTGTTGAACTTTCCCCAACTGGTTCGTTTCAGACTTTTCTTTTGGGCAAAAACCCACTTGCATCTGGAGGATTATCGAGAAAAGCTCTTTGAACACGAAAAAACAAGTGATTCCGCTTTTGCCTTGGGCAGAGATATTTTACAATTGTACAACGGTATTCCATCGATAGAAATTTACGATCAGGAGTTCATGAGGGGATTCCTTCGGCAGATGCTTTACTATTTTAATTGCCATCAATTTAAAGACCCCGAATATGCCTTGTTTCTTTGCGATAGGATGCTTTTGTTGTCGGCGCATCTGAAAGAACAAGCTACCATTGGAAAGAAATTTACCTTTGGAACACAAGCTCCATCATCAGGAAATACGTTTCAGATGTATTTGAATGAAACAGTTAACACCGACTCTACTTTTCTATACAAAAGTAAAAATGCATCCGGACTGTTCATAACCCATAATGTCATGAACTATCTTGATACCAATGACCCTGCTTATTTGGCAGACACACGACATATTATCGATAAACAAATCGCAAATTCAAGTCTTATAAGCGAGGTTAATGAAAGACAACGAAATAATTTCTTCTACGAATTCGACAGAACCATCAACAATTTTAAAAACAAGATGGCGGCAGATTTGGAATTGAGTTAATTCCGCAAAACAACTCCAGTTGCAATTATCGCAACTAACACCCTGAGACTTTTGGAATTCAGTTTTGATAAACACAACTAAATAGCAAATATTTGTCTGACAAAACGAACTGAATTATGAAAAAAATTAGAAAAATAGCGTTGATTTTAATGGCAATAGTGCCAACCTGTTTTCTCGCACAGACAATTAAACCAACAATTGCCGTTGCGAATCCGAATGTAAACAATCTGCAAAACAAGCCAGAAACGGCAGCTAAAATGATGCGATTGGAACTCATTAAATTGAACCAGCATAGTGTTTTAGATGAATTTGATATGGCTGATGTTATCGAAGGAGACTCCAACTTTCAAAGTGATTGTTTTGGACAATCTTGTTTGATTAAATTGGGTCAAAAACTAAATGTTGATTACATGATGTGCGGCAGTTTCGATGGACTTGGAAACAAAATTGCTATTACGCTAAAGATGATTGATGTTCAAAACCAACAGGTTTTTAAAAGTGCTGTCGGAGAATACGATAATCAAGAAGTGGAATTGCAACGCATGATCGAAGTGTTGATAAAAGAAATGATGGGCGTTGAGGTGGAAAAAGAACTTACAGACAGGTTAGCTTTCAAAAACGAGCCTATCACCTCAAATAATGTTGGAAGAATCAATAACAGCGGACCAAGAATTGGATATGCCTATATGGTTGGTTCAATGAATGAATTTGCCAAAAGAAGCCTAGATCAAGGTGGATTGGATATTTTTCCTGCGGTAAGTATGATTGGTTACCAAATGGAAGCGCAATATGTTGGGACAGAAAACTTTTCAGCATTAGTGGAAGGAATCTTAAACGTCAACGGACTCGAGCAGGGTAAATTTATTCCATCCATTACTTTGCTCAACGGTCTGCGTTTCGGAAAAGCGGGATGGGAATTTGCCTTCGGACCAGGATTTACCTTGAAGAAATCCTCTTACGGTTTCTTTGATGAAGATAAAACGTTTTCATCTGACGGCAGGTATTTCTCTCAAAACGATTGGAACCAATACGCATACGACACATATTCGAATGATCCACAATACTTGGTCAATGGTTTTTTTACCACTCCAAGTCCTGATCAATTTAATTCAAAGTACAATTTCGATTCGAAATTTGGCGACACTCGAGGAGATTTAGGCATCAGCACGATGTTCGTAGTTGCATTAGGCAGAACATTTCACGCCGGTGCACTTAATATTCCTGTAAATGCTTTTTATTCTTCACAAAGAAAAGGCGGTATGGTAGGTGTAAATGTTGGATTTAATGTTCAGAAAAGTAAAACGCCGATCAATAAATAAATTTTACAACGCTCAACCTGAAGCTTCGTGTATGGTAAATCATGCACGAAGTTTATAGTATAAAACAAATTCCAATTGTGATTGCTTACCTTTAAACTACACAAATCGCTGCAAATGAAAACATTAGCATCCATTATTGCCTTTATTATTTTTCCCTTGAGTTATTTAGCCCAGACGAATGACGATTCAACGAAAACAGTCCTGGAATGCGATACTTTGGTTCTTGCCTCAGGAGATACAATGTCTTGCTTGGTTCAAGAGCTAAAGAAAAGAAAAATCATTTACTTCATTTGTTGCGATGTTTGCGCGGTGCCTCGAGAAATTGAACGTGCTTTAGTTGACTCCATAATTCTTTCCAATGCGACAAAAAAACGACTTCACTTGCCATTGGGATCTCAATCCGAATCAAGCTCCGAAAAAAACACGGAAACAGAACAAATAATTTATGACAGCATACCCCATTTAGAAATTGACACGGTTCTGATGATGAAGAAAAAATTTGGCAATCAAAAAGAATTTATCATTCGAAAAGGTACCAAACTTACCGTATTTGATTCCAAGGGTTTTAAATATAAAGGTAACGTTCAATTTGTATCCCTTTATCAAATAAGCGTTGGAGAAAATACTTTTAATTTGAAGGATATTTCTTCAATTTCCATGCACTACAAAGGCTCAAAAATTGTTGGTGGAATACTTGGCGGAACCACTACCCTTTTAACATTTTATCTTTCTTGGTTATCCGGTTTCGATGAACCGATAACGGCATTTATACCCGCATCGGCATCGTTATTTTCCATAATGGCAATCAAAAGAAAATTTGATTTAGTTGAGAAATTTGATTTATACCTCCTTCATTAATTACACTTAAACTACTAAAACTGCTATGTCCCGCATTAAAAAACAGACCTTAATTGCCCTCATTTTGATCCAAACTATCACAAGTGTGAACGGTCAAGTGCCGAATACCTCAAGTGAAAACAGACCAAAAATACTGTATCTTACAAAAAAGGATGGCGATTCTAAACCACATTATATCCTTGAAAATAAAAAAATTAAAATCATCTTGAAAGATGGATCGAAATTGAAAGGAACTTTTGAAATCAACTCCGATAGTTCAATATTAATGTCCAATCAAAACCTACCTTTTGATGCTATTGCAATCCTTAAAAAACCCAAAAAAGGATTACGCATTTTCGGGGCAATTTTGGGTAGTCTCACAGGAATACTTTTCCCTGTTGGAATTGGCTCGGCCTATGTATTAATTTTTGAACCCTTTTATGCGAGTCCATTGTATCTTCTTGCCGCGAGTAAACGATTCGACTTGATCAATGATTACAACTTGTACGTTCTGAAATCTGATAGTTAACGCGGAAAAGTTATTTTATAAAGAATTGGTATTTTTGATATAAAAATTTCCAATTTAT
>JBILIM010000347.1:0-2786 GCA_044349985.1 Crocinitomicaceae bacterium | reverse complement strand
CAATGTTTTTTTGAAAACAATAGCAATTATTTTTGAATGATTCAATTTAAATCTTGTGCAAAACTATTAAAAATCGCGCACTGACTTGGAAAAAAATAGTTTATATAACGTCCTGAAGAGAATTTTATTTGTTGGAACTTTTGTTTCAACTTTTTCCTTTTCGTTTTCACAAGAATCGATTATCAAAACAATTGTTATCGATGCGGGGCATGGAGGCAAAGATCCCGGTTGTCATGGTGCTTCTGCGAATGAAAAAACGGTATGTCTAGCAATTGCATTAAAATTGGGAAAACTAATAAAAGCAAAGTTCCCTGAAATAAATGTTATTTATACTCGGGAAAAAGACGTTTTCATTGAATTGGATGAAAGGGCAAATATTGCAAATAGAAACAATGCAGACTTATTCATTTGTATTCATGCAAACTCAGCTAGCGCATCTGCATATGGCGCAGAAACGTATGTGCTTGGTTTGCACAAAACAGAGTCTCAGCAAAAGGTTGCGGAAAGAGAAAATTCTACTATTTATCTCGAAGATGATTTGGGTGAAAAGTATAAAGATTTTGATTTGACGCCAGATGCATTAATTGCAAGACAGATACAACTTTCTGTATTTCTAGATCAATCTATAAGTTTTGCTGATAAATTACAGAAAGAATTTAAGAAAATTGGTCGCCATGATAGGGGGGTTAAACAGGCTGGTTTTTTGGTTTTATACAAAACTACAATGCCGAGTGTCCTCATTGAAACTGGATTTTTAACCAATCCTAAAGAAGAAACTTTTCTTGCCGACACCTCGGGGCAATCTAAAATGGCAAATTGTATGTTTACCGCTTTTCAGAATTATAAAAACGAACTTGAAGGAATTGATGAAATTGTTGAAGATAATCCGCAGCAAGTTGAAAAAGAAAATGTTATTTCAGAACTAAAAGAGGATGCGGTTGATGTTTCTGGGGATGTTATTTTTAGAGTTCAGATCGAAACCTCAGAAAGCAAAATATCCACTACCGCCCCTAAATTTAAAGATTTAGAAATATTCGAGTACAATCAAGATAATTTGTATAAATACACAGCAGGTAAATTTATAAACGATTACAAATCTGCCAGTGTGTATAAAAGTGAATTAAGAGAATTCGGCTTTTCGAGTGCATTTGTGGTTGCCTTTCTGAATGGCGAGCGCATAGATTTAGAAAAAGCTATTAAATTAGTAGAAAAATAAGGTTGTGAAAATATCTAAAGAAATAGTTACAGGTGTAATTGCAATTTTTGCAATTGGTCTGCTGATTGCCGGAATTAATTTTTTAAAAGGCAATAGTTTTTTTGGCGGTGATGAAGTGTATTATGCATACTTGCCAAACTCTGGTGGCATCGCCGTGGCAAGTTCCGTTATGGTCAATGGTGTTGCTGTTGGAAAAGTTACAGATATCGAACTTACGAATGAGAAGGATTCATTGAAAAAAGTTTTGGTTACTTTTAATATTCAAGAAAAAGGATTTAAAATTCCAAAAGGATCAACTATTGAGGCAGGTTCCTTAGATTTATTTAACAAAGGTCTTATACTTTCATTATCTCCTGATATTTCGAAAGGATTTCACGTCCCTGGTGATCGTTTGCAAGGTATTGTTACCATTGATATTACGACTCAGGTAAAGGCTTATGCTGACCCTTTGGTTAAAAAAGTACAAGGGGCGATTGCTTCTATAGATAATATGGTGACATCGCTTACTGCTTTTTGGGACACTACAGCGACGTCTGAAATAGAAGGAAGTTTGGGGGAGCTTAAAATGGCAATTCACAATTTAGGCGTTGTAGCTGATCAAGTTCAGGGATTGGTTGGTGAAGAAAAAGAGAAGTTTAGTCGAATAGTGAGTAATGTGGAAAGCATTACCGCCAATATTAAGAAAAGTAATGATGCTGTAAATGATATTGTTGGAAATGCCAAGAAGTTTTCAGATGAGTTGGTTACCCTAAATTTCAAAAAGATAATCAATGAGGCAACTTCAACAATTTCAAGTTTAAACAGTGTCATCCAAAAAGCCAATTCACCTGATGGTTCTATAGGATTGTTACTTAATGATACTAAATTGTACGATAATTTGGTTGAAACGAACAATGAACTCCAAATGCTTGTTAATGACCTGAGGTTGCATCCTGAACGCTACATTCATATCTCACTTTTGGGGACAAAAACTAAAGGTGTTCCATTATCAGAACAAGAGGAGAAAAGATTAAGAGAACTTTTGGATACAACAGCTAATTAAATAAAATGATAGCAATAATTTTCTTTGTGGTTTTATTTTTAGGTGGGACCTTGTTTTTTGCCTATAATGTAAGTAAAGTGCGTTATAATATTTTATTAGGACGGGCTGAGGATCGTTCGGATAACAAAAGGGAAAGGTTGCGAACAATGATATTAGTGGCTTTTGGTCAGAAAAAGATGTTCAACCGACCGATACCCGCGCTATTACATTTGTTTTTATATGTTGCATTTGTTATTACGCAAATTGAGCTAATTGAAATTATTGCTGACGGCATTTCTTCTGAGCACAGAATGTTTAGAAATGGTTTAGGTGGATTTTATACATTCACGGTTAGTTTTATCGAAGTGCTTTCTGTTTTGGCTTTTATAGGTACAGTATTCTTTTTATCAAGAAGAAATGTATTGAAGCTTCCTAGATTAAATATGAAAGAACTGTCAGGATGGCCTAAAAAAGATGCCAATCTGATATTAATCATGGAAATTGTTCTCATTTGTTTCATATTTATGATGAATGGAGCTGATGAAGTTT
>JBILIM010000110.1:0-6031 GCA_044349985.1 Crocinitomicaceae bacterium | reverse complement strand
CCATCTTTTAGCACTTCGTCGTCGTCATACATCGCATATAATACTTTATCTGCCATATCTTAATTTGTTAATTTTATTAATGAGATGTTTCATGATGCCCATGATCTGGGGCATTTTTATATGATTCACCAGATGACTTCAAGATCGTTTTCACTTCATTCAACGCAAGTACTGGAAAGTAGCGAGCAAATAATAGGAAAAACACAAAGAATAAACCAATAGTACCAACATAAACACCGATATCGATATGGCTAGGATAATGCATACTCCATGCTGAAGGAATGTAATCCCTGTGAATTGAAGTAACAATAATCACGTAGCGTTCAAACCACATACCTATGTTTACAACTATCGAAATGATGAACGTAAATAATAAACTTCTTCTTAATGGTCTAAACCACATCAATTGAGGGGATATAACATTACATGTCATCATTGCCCAATATGCCCACCAATATGGACCTGTTGCACGATTGATGAACGCATAAGCCTCATATTCAACTCCTGAATACCATGAAATGAATAATTCTGTAATGTATGCAGTACCTACTATAGACCCTGTAACCATGATTACAATGTTCATGTATTCAACGTGCTTAGTGTGAATGTATGCTTCAAGCCCCATAGCTTTTCGCATCACCAATAAAAGCGTTTGTACCATTGCAAAACCAGAGAATACAGCACCGGCAACGAAATACGGAGGGAATATGGTAGTATGCCATCCCGGAATTACAGATGTAGCAAAGTCAAATGATACGATCGAGTGTACAGAGAATACTAGTGGAGTAGCTAATCCTGCTAAAACAAGTGACACTAATTCAAATCGATTCCAATGTTTTGCTCTTCCTGACCAACCAAAAGATAAGATGGAATACATTTTTTTGGCTACTGGTTTTTTAGCGCGGTCTCTAATTGTAGCAAAGTCAGGTATTAAACCAATGTACCAAAACACGAGAGATACTGACAAATAGGTTGAAATAGCGAAAACGTCCCATAGCAATGGAGAGTTAAAGTTAACCCAAAGAGAACCAAATTGATTTGGTAATGGTAAGGTCCAATATCCAACCCAAAGACGACCCATGTGAATGAGTGGAAAAGTACCAGCCATAAATACGGCGAATATCGTCATTGCTTCTGCGGACCTGTTAATGGCCATTCTCCATTTCTGACGGAACAAAAGGAGTACGGCTGAAATCAGTGTGCCAGCGTGTCCGATACCAACCCACCAAACGAAGTTAGTGATATCCCATGCCCAACCAATAGTTTTATTAAGACCCCAAACACCGATTCCTGTACCGAGTAGATACATAATACAACCAACTCCGTATAAACCGATAACAAGGGCAATTCCAAAAAGAATGTACCACATACGCGGTGCTTTGTCTTCTATAGGCTTACAGACATCTTCAGTAATGTCATGGTAGGTTTTATGGCCTAATATAAGCGGTTCTCTTATTGCTGCTTCTTTATGCATTACAATAGCTTTTTATTAATGATGATTTGTTTTACTTTCTTTTTTATCATGCTTTTCATCATGATGTGTTTCTGCTACTTGAAGAGTATTCAATAATTGATTTTCTTCGTTGCGTACTTTTACCTTATACCATACGTTCGGTTGAACACCAACTTCTTCAAGAGCTTGATATGATCTGTCTGAAGCTGAACCAGTTCTTACGATTGATTTGGTATCGTTCCAGTCACCAACAATTATGGCATTGGTAGGACAAGCATCAGCACATGCAGTAACGAAGTCTCCGTCGTTTACAGTTCTGCTTTCCTTTTTTGCAGTAAGTTTAGTTGCTTGGATGCGTTGTACACAAAGTGAACATTTCTCCATGACACCTCTAGTTCTAACAGTAACATCAGGGTTCAGTACCATTCTTCCAAGATCATCTTGAGCCGGGTTGACTTCAGTGAATTTTTTGTAGGAAGGATAATTGAACCAATTGAATCTTCTTACTTTATATGGACAGTTGTTCGCACAATATCTTGTTCCGATACACCTGTTATATGCCATTTGATTTAAACCTTCATTACTGTGCATGGTAGCAGCAACTGGACATACCGTTTCACATGGTGCGTGATTACAGTGATGACACATCATAGGCATGTGAATTACCTTAGGATTTTCTGCTGCAACTTCTGCTTTATCGTAACTGAAGGTATCTTCATCTTTTCTTAATCCAATAGTAGCTTCTTCGTCAGATGCAAAATAACGGTCTATACGTAACCAATGCATTTCGCGTCCTCTTCTTACTTCATCTTTACCAACAACTGGAACGTTATTTTCAGATTGACAAGCAATTAAACAAGATCCACAACCAATACAAGAAGAAAGATCAATTGTCATTCCCCAACGATGACCAACATGGGCAACTGGATGTTTATCCCATAAATCGAATTCTCCAACAGGAAGTTCCACGTGATCTCCATGTTCGTCAATCTTTTGAAGCTTATGAATTGGGTTATACGCTTCTTTTTCACCTTTTTTGAAGATATCTAAAGTTGTCTCACGCACAATAGAATGGCGAGCCATTACGGTATGGTGAATTTGAGTCGCTGCAATTGGATAAATGCCATCAACTTTAGAAACAGTAACAGAACCATCGTAATTGTAGCATCCATTAGACATTCCTACAAAAGGAAACACATTGGCACCAATCGCTTTTGGTAGACCTTTTTCGTTAGTATCATGACCACCGTATTCTTTTGTTTGGAATGCAGCTTTACCGATTTTTTCACCGTTTGCACCTCTACCATAACCTAATGCTATACCTATGGTTCCAAGTGCTTGTCCTGGTAAAGGATATACTGGTAAAGTAACTTCTGAATCTCCAACTTTTACTTTTGCCATATTTAACCCATGTTCTTGGTCATAGGTTGTGACGTACCCACCAGATTTCATTTCGGTAGGGTTCATAGTAATATAGTTGTCCCATGTTACTTTAGTCATAGGATCAGGAAGTTCTTGTAACCAAGGGTTGTTCGCTTGTAAACCTATTCCAATTCCAGCTTTTTGATACAATTCTACTTCTACCGCAGCAGTTTTCGGAACAACATTAGCTACTGCAGCTAAACTTGTTTCATTAAATGCTACTGACGGGCTAACTGCTACCGGAACATCAACACAGCTATTATGTATAGCGGTATTCCAGAGCGTGTAATAATCTGTCAAACCAGCAGGGAATGCCGCAGCTTCCCAAACTTGTTTAATGTAATCGTATGCAACTTTAGAGTCGCGTCCCCCATGTGTACTTTTACTATTCCAAATGAGAAGGGACTCAAGTGCTGAACGCGTTCCGGCAATTGGGCGAATAGTAGGTTGTCCAATTGCGTAATGTCCTGTGATTGGGTTGTAATCATTCCATGCTTCTAAAGCGTGGTGATCAGGACAGATATATTTACATTTCGAAGCTGTTTCGTCTGCATATGATGCAGTGGAAATTGTAGCAGAAACTTTAGCTAAACCTTCACCAAATTGTTTTCCGTTTGGAAGTGTATACACAGGATTAACACCATGGAGTATCACAGCACCTGCATAATTACCTCCTATAATCTCTTTAACAAAACGGTACATCTTTTCATCTTCCGATTTGAAAAGATTAAGTTCAATATTTTGATTAATTGTAACACCGTATGATCCAATTACGCTATTTAGTTTATTGGCAAGTAATTGAACGCCTTTATTGTTAGCGCCTGCAACTACTATAGATTCTCCTTTAGATGATTTTAGTGATTTAATAGCCATATCTGCTACTTTTTGCGTAGCAGTGTTCAATTTTGTTGAAACCCCAGCTGACACTCCAAACCCTTTTTCTAGGATGTATGCAAGAACATTTGCTTGCTCCGAAGGTTTAATCATTCCTCGGTAATCGGCATTTGAACCGGTAACAGACATAATCGATTCAAACTGGAAGTGTTTAGACATCCAATCTGCTTCTGGATTTCTGGTTTTACCATATTGTGTTGCAAACTGAGTAGGCATCAACCATGAGCTTAAGAAATCCGCACCAACACCAACAATTGTTTTTGCTTTGCTAAAATCATAAGTTGGTATCATTGCTTTACCAAATGCATCTAGATTGGCTTTTCTTATTCCTGAATAGGATACAGCGTCGTATTGTATATGCTCTATTTTTCCAGGATTTTCTGTGCTCCAATCTGTAATTACTTTATTTAGCGATGGGCTAATAATAGTATTGGTAACTAATGTAATTGTTCCTGCAGCACTTAGCTCTTTTTTGATTTTAGCATCAATATCAGCCCATTTAGCGTCAATTTTAGCCCATTTAGAGGTTTCTGTAGCCGTATCAATCGAACTGTCTTGTTTTCCACCAATCAAAGGATACTGTAATCGTGATGAGTCATAAAGGCCCAAAACACTTGCAATAATTTGTGGATTCGATGAACCGTTTGTGATACCAAAGTCTCTGTTTCCTTTAATATAGATTGGACGACCTTCTCTTGTTTTAACCAAAATGCTGGCATAGGAAACGCCATCGTAATAAGTAGATGCGTACCATGTTGGCATACCTGGTGTAACATTCTCTGGTTTGTTAACATATGGTATTGCCTTCGTTATAGGAGCTTCACATGCGGCTAAAGTTGCAGCAGCAACGCTGAATCCTAAAAACTTTAAGAAATCTCTTCTTGCTGTAGACGTTTCATTTAATTTTTCGTCTCCCAAAAATTCTTCTACTGACAAATCAGATGAAAATTCTTGTTCTTTCGATTGAAGGTATGCAGGAGTTTGTTTTAATTCCTCTATACCTTTCCAATATTTTCTAGTCATTCCCATATTATTGTAATAATCGGAGTTCTTCTGTTATTAATTAATAGTGACATTTAGCACATTCCCAACCACCCAATTCTTTAACGGTTACTTTGCCGTCTTTTAAATATTCTTCATAAAGATCGCGGTCATGATTTTTAAGTCGTCGGTGTATTTCATCGTAGTAACCACTTTTCTTAGTATCAAGACTTCCACCGGAAATTTCTTTTTTGTTGTGACACTCAATACACCAGCCCATGGTCAATGTTGGCTTTGTTAGTTTAACAATATTTGGATCTTCATCCGCCAACTTATTAATTTCTTCCACTGTCCATACTTTTTGGGCATCTGAATGCTTAGTCATGTCTCCGTGACATTGTTTACAATCAACACCACCCACCACAACGTGTTGCTGGTGATTGAAATATACATGGTCTGGAAGCACGTGCACTTTATTCCAAGCGATAGGTTTATGATTTCCATTGAACTTACCATCTGTACCATTCATTTCCCAACCTGCATAGTTGTACAATTTTTTAATTTGTTCAATTTGTTCAGGTTTTTGACCAGAAATCAATTTGTGACAATTCATACATACGTTGATGGAAGGAATTCCCGCAGTTTTAGATTTGGTAACTGAACTGTGACAATATTTACAGTCAATGCCATTTACACCGGCGTGAATTGCATGCGGATATTTGATAGGTTGAACAGGTTGATAACCTTCTACAACTCCAATTCTATATAAACTGAGGAACAAAGTTACTATTAACGATATCACAACAACTAAGCTGCCCAAACCAACATACAGACGATTTTTCCATGCCCAGGTTTTAAATTCCTCAGCATATGTAGGTCTATCTACTTTTCCTGTTTCTTGATCACCAGTTGCGGTTTTAAGTTGGCGTCTAACGCCTCCAAGTGCAAGGATAATGGTAACAAAAACCACGGCTAAAATAATCCAAATCCAACTGAGACCTGATTCTTCATTTTCAGTTGTAGCAGCACCTGTAGCGGACCCATCTGCAGGGCCAGCAGCTGCGGCAGCATCTTGCTCAGGTTGTTCATCTACCCAGTCCAATATCGCATCGATATCTTTTTTACTCAGCTCTGGAAAAGCCGACATCGCCGTAGACTTCGTCTTAGAGACCTGAAGCGCGTATGGGTCTGAAGCAGCAGCATTCTGCCAGTTATTCACCCATGCATAGATGGAACCTTCTTTTGCTCCACCAGCTTCCCATTTATCTCTAACTTTAGAGA
>JBILIM010000109.1:0-6041 GCA_044349985.1 Crocinitomicaceae bacterium | reverse complement strand
TGCTAACTTAACCCTTAAAAATTCTTCTTTAGATATTGGAATTAATGCTGAACAACGCAGGGTTTATCTGACAGGTCGATATCCAAAATTGATATATTCCGGAGATTACAAATACAATGCAATTATACCTGGTCAAGTTGTGCCAGCGGCATTTTTTGGTGGAGCTCCTGGAACCTTTTCAACGGTTCAATTTGGTGTGCCTTTCAATTTGAGCAATACCTTGCAACTGAATCAAATTTTATATAATCCACAATTAAATTATGGATTAACTGCCTTGAGAATTAATGACGAGATTGTAAGGATACAGGATCAGATGTCAACCTTGGATGTTAAACAACAGGTAGCAGCAACGTTCTTCAATCTTCAAGGTTTGTACAAACAAGTATCTTTCATTGATAGTAATGTTTTGAATCTTAACGGCCTTATCGCTAATATGCAGGCCTTGGTTAATCAGCAGATTATGATTCAAAATGAAGTGGATAAGCTTGTTCTAAGTAAATTGACTTTGGAGGATACAAGGAATACCTTAACTACTAATATTCTCCAACTTGAGGATTATTTGAAACTTTTAATTGGATTACCTTTTGAAGCCGATATACAATTGGTGCAAGACGCAATCGTTGAAAAAACCATTTTAGTGGACAGTGCAGAGGTCTATTATCCAGAATTAGCACTTTTGGAGGCACAGCAACGAATGAATATCGAGGAAAGAAAAGGTACAAAAATGAACTATCTACCTAATCTTTCCTTTTATGCGGCTTACAATTACAATTACAACATGAAGCCAGCTGATGATTTTAGGGTTGGCATCGAAGGTGCATTTATAGGTTTGAGATTGGATTGGACATTGTTCGACGGATTGGAAAAGCACTATCAGCTTAAAGTGAATGCATTGAATGCGGAAAAAATCCAAAATCAAAAAGCACTCGTTTCACAGCAATTGGAATTGAGAACACGAAACGCAAAAAGGCAAATTGAACTCAATAGTAATGCCTTGAATCTTTCTAAAGAAAAATTAGAGTTAGCTCAAAGCATATATGATTTAACAGCTCTAAAACTCAAGCAGGGTTTAATAGGTTCAACTGATCTTATCCTTGCAGAGAATGGTCTTCAAGAAGCGCAATCCAATCTCATTTCTTCTTACCTATTACTGAGACAGGCTGAATTGGATTACATCAGATCAATTGGTGAACTAAAATAGAATAAATAAACAAAGAAAAAACAATGAAAAGAATTCTCATTATTTCAGCGATTTCAATAGGCTTGGTCGCATTAATTGTTGTAAAACTTTTATCAAACAAAGAAAAAGTAGCTGGAAAAATATACATTCACGATACCTCTGCTCCGGTATTGGTTGAAGATACCATCCCGGGCATGCACACATTTGATAATGCGTTGAGTTTTATGGGAACCTTCGAACCAAATAGGCAAAATTCCATCGGTTCAGATGCAAGTGGTAAAATAGTTCAAATTTCCGTAAAGGAAGGAGATTATGTTACAGCAGGACAAGTATTGGCTAAGGTTGATAACGAATATTTGTTGCTACAACTTCAAAATCTTGAAGTGACCATAGAAGGACAAAAGAAGGATGATGAACGTTACACAACATTATCTGCAAGTCAGGCCATCCCTGAAGTTCAAGCTGAGAAAAATAAGTTGGCATTAGAATCGCTAGAAATTCAAAAGAAGCAGTTACAAAAGCAAATCAATAGCGCAACAATTAAAGCCCCATTTTCAGGTGTAATTACTAAAAAGTTTATCGATTTGGGATCAGTAGTAGGTCCAGGTGTGCCACTTTTTGAAATTACGGATGTTTCAAGTTTAAAACTTACAGTTTATGTTCCTGAGGCTGAGATTATGAAATTTACTAAAAGTCAAAAAGTTAATGTGAGTGCTGATATTTACACTGGCAGAACTTTTGATGGAACAATTACCAACATAGCTGTTCAAGCAGATAAATCGCACAACTTCGCGGTCCAGGTAACTGTGAGTAATTCAGATAAAGCTTTGATGTCAGGAATGTATGGAAACATGTCCGTGAACAATCAAGAAAGTAAGGATGCACTTGCAATTCCTCGCTCAGCATTAATTGGTTCTACTCAAAATCCGCAAGTTTATGTGATAAAAAACGGAAAAGCAATGCTGACTTCATTTCAAGCAGGAATTTCAGATGGTACGCACATAGAGGTTGCGAGAGGTATCGAAAAAAATGACAGAATTGTTATCAAAGGTCAAGTGAATTTGCAGAACAATTCGAATGTAAAAACTAAATAAAAGTTACGATGACTCTTACAGAACTTTCAATTAAACGTCCGTCGTTTATCATCGTTATTTTCACCATACTTATAGGTGGAGGTTTATTATGTTACAATCAGTTGAGCTACGAGTTACTCCCTGATTTTTCTCCGCCATTACTTACGGTTACCACTACCTATCCAGGCGCATCACCTGCTACTGTTGAAAGTCAGGTTTCAAAACCTTTAGAGGATGCGTTAAGTGGCTTGGAGAATATTAGTGAAGTAACAGCATTTTCATTAGACAATGCCTCCATTGTTCTCCTTGAATTTAAGGCATCGGCAAAGATTGACAATGCTCTTGAAGATGCTCAACGAAAAGTTAATAATATTTTAAACAATCTTCCTGAAGGTGCATCAACACCCATATTGGCGAAAATAGAACCCAATGCCTCTCCAGTACTCCAAGTAAGTGCGGTAGCCGGTAAAATGGCTGATCGCGATTTTATGGAATTGATGGATGAACAAATTCTTCCACAGATTAAACAAACCAAAGGAGTAGCCGAGGTACAGGTAATTGGGGGGGAGAAGCGTGCTTTTCGTGTGAATGTTGATAAGGAAAAAATGAAATTATATGGGCTTTCTTTAGCCGCCATAAATCAATCTATTTCTGCATCAAATGTAGAGTTTCCTACTGGTAAAGTAAAAAACGAATCTGAGCAAATGACCGTTCGTTTGGCAGGTAAGTTTCAAACGGTTGAAGATCTCAAAAATTTGATTTTGTATGCCCAAGGAACTTCAACAGTGAGATTGGGGGATGTTGCTGAAATTACAGACGGCAGTGAGGATCAGATTGCCGTAAGTCGATTGAATGGACAAAACGGAATCGGTATGCGTATCAAAAAGCAAAATGATGCGAATGCCGTGGATATGGCCAATGCAACAAAAGAAAAATTTAAAGAATTAGAGCAAAAGTATGCAAAGGAAGGAGTGAAGTTCACCATTGCAACGGATACCTCAATTCCGACCATCGACTCTGTAGATGCTGTAATTCACGATTTGGAACTTGCGGTATTATTGGTTGCGGCAGTGATGTTATTGTTCTTGCACAGTTTGAGGAATGCATTCATCGTATTGATTTCCATACCGGCATCATTAATATCTACATTCGTTGCAATGTATTTGTTAGGTTATACGTTGAACCTCATGACGCTTTTAGCAATGTCTTTGGTTATCGGTATTCTCGTGGATGATTCCATTGTGGTCTTGGAAAATATATACCGCCACCTTCAAATGGGAAAAGATCGAAGGAAAGCTTCATTAGACGGTAGAAACGAAATTGGATTTACAGCTTTGGCGATAACACTTGTGGATGTTGTGGTGTTTTCACCAGTCGTATTTATTGAAGGAACGATTTCCGACATTTTGCACCAATTTTCCATTGTTGTAGTGGTTTCAACCTTAATGTCATTATTTGTATGTTTCACGCTTACACCTTGGTTAGCCTCACGTTTTGCCAAAGAAGTTAAGTTAAATCCTAAAAATCCATTCCAGGCCATTTTGATTTGGTTTGAGAAAAGGGTAACACTTTTTACCGATCAATACGTAAAGCTAGTAGGATGGTCGCTTCGACATAAAATACTCGCTGGTTTGGGGATAATTGCCATTTTCTTCGCAAGTATGGCAACAATGGGTCTTGGAATTGTTGGACAGGAATTCGTTTCCCAAGGCGATCAGGGTAAATTCATGATCAAACTCAAATACGATAAGAGTACAACTTTCGAGGAGAATAATGCAACTACCTTGCAAATAGAACAGTTGCTACTTGCTCAAAAAGATGTGGTTGATATCGTATTTGCAAATGTTGGTGGGCCAAGTTCCGGAATGGGGGCCGCTGCTTTTGGAAGTGAAAACAAATCAGAACTCACTGTTAAAATGAAGCCGGGTAAACAGTTTGAATACCCAACCATTGAATACATGAATGAGATCCGGAAAAAAATAGAAAGTAAGTTCCCAGGTGTTGAAGTGAAAGCTTTGAATATTGGGCTCGTTGAATCCGAAGAAGCTCCGATTGAAATCTTTTTATCTTCGGAAGACCCCGATTTGTTAATTAAAGAAGCTCGAAGACTTAAGGCGGCAATTTTAGAAATGAAAGGTGCTAAAGATCCAACGATTTCAACAGATGATGTAACACCTGAAATCCGTATTGAATTGAACCGTGAAAAAATGGGTCAATTGGGACTTCCAATTGCTGTAGTTGGCATGCAGTTGCAAAATGCGCTTACGGGTAATGATGATGTTAAGTTTGATGAATCTGGTAATGAATATGCCATTCGAGTTATGCTTGATCAATTTGACAGAAAGAATGTAGATGATGTAAAGGATATGACTTTTTCAACCAATGATGGAAAACAGATCAGACTCAAGGATTTCGCCGACATTAAAGTTGAAAATGGAAATGGATCTTTGGAGCGAAAAAATAGAATCCCAAATACAACCATAAGGTGTTATGTTCTCGGAACTGCTCCAGGAAATGTCTCTGCGGATATTGAGAAATATTTAGAGAAAAGTCCTTTGGATAAAAACGTGAGAATGATTTGGGGAGGTGAAATAAAGCGGCAGAAGGAGTCTATGGGAGCATTGGGAACAGCAATGGGGATTGGATTAATCCTCGTTTATCTCATTATGGTTGCGCTTTATGACAATTTTGTTTATCCTTTTGTAGTATTGTTCTCAATTTTAGTTTCCCTAGTTGGTGCCATTCTAGCATTGAATCTATCCTCTTCGAATATGGGAATTTTTACCATGTTAGGTATGTTAATGTTGCTTGGATTGGTGGCAAAAAATGCCATTTTAATTGTCGATTTCACCAACCATTTGAAAGCAGAAGGTAAATCGACCTATAATGCACTTTTAGAAGCCGTTCGTGAACGAATGCGCCCTATCTTAATGACCACAATAGCAATGGTAATTGGTATGGTTCCTATTGCAACGGCTACAGGTTCAGGTGCCGAATGGAAGAATGGGTTGGCTTGGGTATTAATGGGTGGATTGACCAGTTCAATGTTTTTGACAATAATTGTTGTTCCGATGATGTATTATGTGGTTGATCGGATCAAAGACAAGCTATCAGCAATTAAACTGTTGAAGAAAGCAAAACAATTGAGTTAAGTAAATACAGAAGCATAAATAAAAAGTAAGAAATTTAGTAACTTCGCCCTGAAAAATAATTTGAATAGCATTATGAATTACGATATCATTGTTTTAGGAAGTGGTCCCGGTGGTTATGTAACCGCGATTAGAGCTTCTCAACTTGGAATGAAAACCGCAATTATTGAGCGTGAATCCCTTGGTGGAATTTGTTTGAATTGGGGTTGTATTCCGACAAAAGCCTTGCTTAAAAGTGCCAATGTTTTTGAATATTTGAGTCATGCAAGTGATTACGGTATTTCTGTAAAGGATGCAAAAGCAGATTTTCCAGCAATGATCGACAGAAGTAGGGGAGTTGCCAATGGGATGAGCACAGGTATTCAATTCTTAATGAAGAAGAATAAGATTGATGTGATCAAAGGAAATGGTGTTCTAAAGGCGGGCAAAAAGGTCGCTGTAACCGCAGAGGATGGTACAGTAACTGAATATACCGCTGATAAAGGCGTTATTATCGCTACAGGAGCAAGATCCAGAGAATTGCCTAATCTTCCACAAGACGGTGAAAAAATAATTGGTTACCGGCAAGCTATGACCTTAAAACAGCAACCGAAAAAATTGGTCGTTGTAGGTTCAGGAGCAATTGGCGTGGAGTTCGCA
>JBILIM010000003.1:0-22440 GCA_044349985.1 Crocinitomicaceae bacterium | reverse complement strand
CGATAAAACCAGTTGTATGAAAAGATGTTAGGGTTGCATCCGAAGTTCCTTTAATGGAAATTCTAGGATATTTCAGCTCACCATTAACGGTTAATGAAGTCAGGAACAAGGATAATGATTCTATATTTCCCGCTGTAACACCTGCATTTGTCAGTTCAGATGCAGATAAAAGCATTTGGTAGCGTCCTCCGTTATTGGAAACATTGAAAGGAAATGGAGAAACGGCAGAAGCGCTATTTACTGTATTTGATGTCAAATTTGCACCGGATCGATTTTTTTCAGATCTCACGTAGGTGTCCGAGTACGCGTAAGGTGCATTTGCATATTGAAAAGTTGCAGGGTTACTCAAATTTGTCATATACTGGTTTCCTGTAACTTGAACCGAATCAAAATTTCCTGTATGATCAAAAACCCTTGTGTAGGTTAGGTAATCCCATTCTCCACAATTGTATTGGTCCCAAGTGGTCAAAGGACTGCATTTCAATTTGTAATACATTAGCACCTTTTCAAAACGCTTTTCATTAAGCTCTTGTGGAAAAACAAAGTTTGCTCTTCGGGTAACAATAGTATCAAACGTAAAGGTTTGTACCCATGTCGTATCTTGAGCAAGAGAAATAAAAGGGGACAAAGCAAAACAAAAGAATAGTATTCTTAGCATAATTTTAGATTTTTTCAAAAATAAGAAATTTAAGGTTGAATAAATCCAAAATAAGGACTTAAAACTTTTTGAATTGTTGTTCCAATCGAGACAACATAACCAATTCTTTTTTATTCAACTGATTCACTTCATAAGCGATTGAAATACAAAGTTTCAATAATGCCGAGAGCGTTTTTTTTTGATCAATTATTTTCAAATTTTCCAATACCTCTTTTACAATTTGAAAATGATCCTCGGCACCAATAGAAGTGTCTTGAAGATTGTTCATCGTTTCCTTTAACAATGCATCCGTTTCAATTCCAAACTCAAGAAAAAAAAGTTTCTTGGATAGAAGTTGAGAGCGAAGGCTTTCAATTTCATTAGCATGAATGATAAGATCTGACTTCATGACAGCGCATATTGCATTTGCCCATAATTCATTCGCACCTTCGTTCATTGAATTCCTATTTATTCCTCAAAATAAAAGTAAACAGGAATAACATTGTGTGAATTTTCGTAATGTGGTGAGTTTTTATAAATGAACTCCAATTGTTTCGAAGGTGAATTGCGGAATGCTTCATCCTTTATTTTCATTTCCTCGAATTGTACATTTAAGCTCGGATTTTCTATCAAAATTTCAATGGCTCTATCTTCAAAAACATAGGAAGAAAAATATTCTTTTTGCTGCAGGTAACTGTCAAAATTATTCCATCTGAAATAACTGTCTTCAGCTTCAGGAAGCAAAGTAGAAAGCACGTAATTTCTTCCTTTTTGTTGCGTTGGAATCAAAACATCTCCTTTCTTCAAATAAATGGAATCCTTAAAAATTTCTGAATTTACCTTGGAATGGTAAAAATGTCCTTCGTAAGGTTTTTTCAAGCTCTCAAAATCCATAATGCGTTGGCAATAAAGCTCCAATTGTTCATCATTTCTGCATGTTTCGAATTGAATATTGTTCAATTCGAGCAATCTTATAACATCTTGACATTGCGCTCCAACAACAAAAAAATCTGGAATTCGGGTACTGTCCGAAGGATAATATGTATTTCTGTAAGGAATATACTTTGTATACGGTTGCTCTTGGTGGTATTTCAACCTTGATTGACCTGTTATTGCACTTACCGGGTTTGTAAATTCAAAACCTTTAAATAGAATGGAATCTTTAATACTGTCTAAGTGGTAATCGTATTTAAAATACGCTTGATTCAGCTGAAACTGAAATGCCTCAGCTTTCGCTTTTTCAATTTCGAAAGCATAGTTAAAGGTAAATGCAAATAGCTCATCTATAAAATCCAGTGTCGCTTGAACACGTTGAGGAAAAGGTTTGAGCATGTGTGTTTCAACCGTAAAACTTAACGCATTAAACAAAGACGCGTATCCCATGGCGTAACGTGGCAAATCATTAAATGAATGAATTCCTTCTTCGGGAGTATCGCCTAACAATTCAACATATGGAAACAAATCCCATCCACGAATTTTTAGTGTACTGTCTAAAATTGGCAGGCATTTATTGTATGTCAAATCTTGCATAGATGGAGCCAGACGCGCTTTCATCGAAGATATGTATGTTAATGTATATTGATAGTCAGCGCCGTTCGAAACGTGGGTATCTACAAACACATCCGGGTCTAATGCGTGAAATAGCTTATGAAAGGTTTCTGTGTTCTTGGCGTCCATCTTGACAAAATCTCTATTCAAATCCAGATTTTGTGCATTTCCCCTAAAACCGTATTCCTCTGGACCATTCTGATTCGCTCTGCTGAACGAATTTCTATTCATCATTCCACCGACATTATAAGCAGGAATAATAGCAATTAATGGAAGATTCTTCAATGGTTTTCCGGATGCTATCCACTTTTCGATCCAAAGAATGCATGCGTTTACACCATCAGGTTCTCCTGCGTGGATTGCATTGTTAACGAGAATTGAAGTCTGGTTCCTGGCTTTCTGAAACGTTTTCAGGGAATCACGAGCTCCGTTAATTATGCAGCAATAAATTGGTAATCCGTAATCCGAGGTGCCCATTTCGTACAACTCAATTTCTTTATGTTTCCGATCAAATTCCTTATAAATCTCTATCAATTCAGGATATGTAGGCGTGACATTTCCATCCCATTGTGCCTGGATATTTTCAGCAAAACCTATATTAATTATTGCAATTACAAGCTTTAAAAAATTGAACCGTCTATTCATCTCCTTTATCATTTAACGAAAGTATAAATTGCTAAAGATATTCAACAGAGAGAACCTAACAATTTAACCAACAAGCCATCATAATTGTGTAAATTTGCAGAATGCGAATAGATATTCTTACCCTCTTACCCCAACTTTTAGAAAGTCCATTCTCCGCTTCTATACTTCAACGCGCTCAAGATAAAGGTCTACTTGAAATTCACACCCACAACATCAGGGAATATGCTACAAACAAACACAAGAATGTAGATGATTATCAATATGGCGGCGGAGCAGGCATGGTCATGTCTGTAGAACCCATAGCGCTTTTAATTGATAAACTCACATGTGAACGCACTTATGATGAAATCATCTATATGACTCCTGATGGGGAAGTATTAGATCAAAATATTTGCAATCAAATTTCATTAAAAGGAAATATTATTATTCTTTGCGGCCACTATAAAGGTGTAGACGAACGCATTCGCGAAAATTATATCACACGGGAAATTTCTATTGGTTCTTACGTGCTTTCAGGAGGAGAATTGGCCGCGGCTGTGCTGGTTGATGCTATTGGCCGCTTGATTCCAGGTGTTTTAAATGATGAAACTTCCGCATTAACGGATAGTTTTCAAGATAATTTGTTATCCCCTCCTGTTTATACGCGTCCGCCAGAATTCAGGGGATGGAAAGTTCCAGAAGTGCTGCTGTCTGGTGATTTCAATAAAATCGAAAACTGGAGAGAAGAACAGGCCCTAAAAAGAACGCGCGAAAGACGACCCGATTTACTAGATAATGATGCGTAAAAAGGTATTGGAAATAAATCAAGCGCTCATAACGGCGCTTCAAAACGGTGAAACCATTTTATACCCAAGCGACACCATTTGGGGATTGGGATGCGATGCCACTAATGAAGTAGCGTGTCAAAAAATTTTAGACATTAAAAACCGACCCAAAGAAAAAAGCTTCATTGTTTTAGTGGATAGTATTCAAATGCTTGAAAAATATGTTCCGGAATTTCACCCTATTTGTTACGATTTGATTGATCTTTCAACAGCTCCATTGACGATTATATATCCTTGTGCAAGAGGTTTAGCCCCTAGCGTTCTAGCAAGCGATGGAAGTGTTGGCATTCGTATACCAAACGATAAACACTGCTTGGAATTGATTCGAAAATTAAAAAAACCGATTGTAAGTACCTCGGCAAATATTTCTGGAGAAAAGAATCCCAAGAATTATACGGAAATCAACAAAGAAATAATTGAATCAGTAGATTCTATTCTTTTCGTGAAAACGGATCAAATAATGGACAACCCATCTCAGATTATTAAAATCGGTCTTGACGGCGGAGTTCAAGTCATTCGTAAATGAAGATACCACTATTCATTTCAAATACGTTCCAAGAAAATTGTAACTATCTTTGACCATCATGAACACAAATTATTCACATTCCTTGACACATCCTGTTTTCAAGGTTGTTTCGGAAATCGTTACGGCTCAAGGTCTTGAAGCTTATGTGATTGGAGGATTTGTTCGTGATTTAATTCTAGGAAGACCTTCCAAAGATATTGATATTGTTGTTGTCGGAAATGGAATGCATTTGGCGGAAGCTAGTGCACAAAAATTGAAAGTCAAAAAAGTCTCCTTGTTTCAAAATTTTGGAACAGCACATTTCAAATACAAGGATTTAGATGTAGAATTCGTAGGCGCACGAAAAGAATCCTACCGTTCGGACTCCAGAAAACCTCTGGTGGAAAATGGATCCTTGCGAGATGATCAAAACCGCAGAGACTTTACTATCAATGCATTGGCGCTTCATTTGAACCAATCCAAATTCGGAGAATTGGTAGACCCATTCAACGGCTTACACGACCTAGAGAAAGGAATCATCCGAACACCATTGGATCCAAACACAACCTACAGCGACGATCCTTTGCGCATGATGAGAGCCATCCGATTTGCAACACAACTTGATTTCAAAATAGAAGCAAAAAGTCTTCAAGCAATTTACGATAATGCAGATCGATTGTCGATAATATCGAAGGAACGCATTTTGGACGAGTGCAATAAAATAATTTTAAGCCGCACGCCATCCAGAGGTTTCAATTTATTGTTTGCAACCAAACTCTTGAATCAATTTTTTCCAGAAATGGTACAATTGCATGGTGTGGAAACAAAAGAAAACAAATCGCATAAAGACAACTTTTACCATACGCTTGAAGTTCTAGATAATGTAGCCAAGGAAAGTGATAACCTATGGTTGCGATGGAGCGCTATAATGCATGACATTGCCAAACCAGCTACGAAAAAGTTTGACTCCAAAATAGGTTGGACCTTTCACAGTCATGAAGAAGTTGGGGCACGAATGACACCAAAAATTTTCGCGCGTTTAAAATTACCATTGGATCACAAAATGAAATACGTACAAAAATTGGTTCGGCTTCACCTCAGACCTATTGCATTGGTAAAAGGGTCGGTTACCGATTCTGCAATACGACGACTTTTAAGTGAGGCAGGTGATGACATAGATGACCTAATGACTTTGTGTAATGCTGATATTACCTCAAAGAATGAATTTAAGGTTAAACGTTTTCGAGAAAACTTTAAAAAGGTTAAAGAAAAACTACTTCTTGTAGAGGAGAAGGATAAAATCAGGAATTTTCAACCTCCAATATCAGGAGAATTGGTAATGGAAACTTTTGGTATCGGACCATGCAGTGAAATTGGCATTATAAAATCCCAAATCAAAGAAGCCATTTTAGAAGGAACCATAGCGAATGATTTTGAAGAAGCGCATACTTTCATGCTGGAATTGGGAAAGAATCTTGGACTAAAATTGAAAAATAAGGTTCAATAATTTCAAAACTATTACATTTATATAGCGAAAATAAAAACGATGGCGGGACTTAAATTCAGAGTACTTCTTGATACAGATAATGACAACGAAATATTTCGTGATATCCTCATTGATGATCAAGATAATTTCGAATCTTTTTACAAAAGCATCATCAAATCCTTCAACTTCGACGGAAACGAAATGGCGAGCTTTTATGTTTCAAATGACAGCTGGGATAAAGGTTTTGAAATCAGTTTAATGGACTTATCCTATGACGACGACGCCATAGATGCCCCATCCTCAATTATGAAGGATGCCATTATCAAAAATTTCCTTGAGGAACCTGATCAGAAATTCATCCTTGTTTACGACTTCATGCGCATGTGGATATTTCTTATCGAGCTCATTGGCTACGAAAAAGAAGGCCCGAAGTCACCTCAATTGCTTTTATCGGTTGGCAGTGCACCACCGGAGGATTCAAAATCTGCAGAAGATAATGAAGATTTGTTTGCTGGAGATTTAGACGAAGAAGATGATTTTGGTTATGGCGACTTTGATGATGATTTTGATGAAGAAGACCTAAGCGGATATGACAAATACGATGAATACGACTACTAAATGAAAAAACAAGGAGATCCGATTGGTCAAGCCATTCTTGACTATCAAAAATCAAAAAAACCGGCTGACATCATTGTCAAATCAGATATCTGTGAGGACGACATTATCCCTATTGAAGTATTGTTTCGAAATACATCAGGGATGCCCGAAATTGAACTTCAAGCTTTAAATCTCGCAAAAGGATCCATTCTCGATGTTGGGGCAGGTGCGGGTGTTCATGCCCTTGAATTGATGGATCGGGGTCACAAAGTATTGGCAATAGACACTTCAGAGGGTGCGATAAAATATATGAAATCCGTAGGTATTGATGCGCTTCAAAAGGACTTTTTCGACCTTAAGGGTGAAAAATTTGATACCCTTATACTCCTGATGAATGGTATTGGTATTGCTGGCCAACTATCCAATTTAGAAAACACGCTCCAACATGCCAAATCATTATTAAATCCAGGAGGAAAAATACTTTGTGATTCTTCAGATATCAGATACTTGTATGAAGATGAAGATGGATCGTTATGGATTGACTTGAATAGCGAATATTATGGAAACTTTCGCTTTCAAATGCAGTACAAATCAGAATTAGGTGATTGGTTCGATTGGTTATACGTAGACTTTGATAATTTATTTCAAGAAGCAAAAAAAGCGGGCTTCAGAGCTTCCAAGGTGTATGAAATGGATGACCACTACCTAGCAGAACTTAATTTAATGTAAATCCAATGAAAATGCGCATCATCCTGTTATTAATTTCTACTGCTGTACTCGTTGGATGTCAAACCTATTCTGAAGAAGATAAGAATGCTTTCGATAAAGAAATAAGCGCATATTTATCTAAGAAAAAAATCGACTGCACGCGTTCCAATTCGGGATTGTACTACAAAATTTTAAAACCTGGTGATGGACAATTCATTCGCTATCAAGACAGTCTTAAGTTTACTTACAAGGCATCATTGCTGAATGGAACAATCGTGGACGAGCCCCAAAAAGAAGTTCAATTCGCTGTTAAAGACTTGATTGCTTCTTGGAAAGAAATTGCACTTATACTGAAGCCCGGAGCAGAAGTTTTTATGATTTCTCCCCCTCAACTGGCATACGGTAATCACAAATTGGATGCGATTCCAGAAAATTCGATTCTACAATTCGAGATGAAAATTCTTGGTGTAAAATAATGGAATAAAAAAGGTTGTAATCCTTGCACAAAGGAAGCAAACGTTTAATTTTGTAAACAATTTAATTAGAAACAATAAAACTCGAAAAATGAGTGTACTCGTAAATAAAGATTCCAAAGTAATTGTTCAAGGTTTTACCGGAAGTGAAGGAACGTTTCATGCCGGACAAATGATTGAATACGGCACAAATGTAGTTGGTGGTGTAACACCAGGAAAAGGTGGTTCTCAGCATTTGGAAAGACCTGTATTCAATACGGTTAAAGATGCTGTCAATCAAACAGGAGCAGATGTATCTATAATCTTTGTTCCACCTGCATTCGCTGCTGATGCGATTATGGAAGCAGCAGAGGCTGGAATCAAGGTTATCGTTTGTATAACTGAAGGTATTCCTGTCAAGGATATGGTAATGGCAAGAGAGTACATCAAAGGTTTTGATTGCCGACTAATTGGTCCGAATTGTCCGGGGGTCATTACAGCTGGAGAAGCAAAAGTAGGCATCATGCCAGGCTTTGTTTTCAAGAAAGGTAAAATAGGTATCGTTTCGAAATCAGGAACCCTAACTTACGAAGCAGCGGACCAAGTTGCAAAAGCTGGTCTTGGAATCACAACTGCTATTGGAATTGGTGGGGATCCTATTATCGGAACCACAACTAAAGAAGCTGTAGAATTATTGATGAATGATCCGGAAACAGAAGGCATCATCATGATTGGTGAAATCGGCGGTAACCTTGAAGCGATAGCAGCAAAATGGATTAAAGAAAATTCAAAGAAACCAGTTGTAGGATTTATTGCTGGAGAAACGGCTCCAAAAGGTAGAACTATGGGGCATGCTGGTGCAATCGTTGGTGGTGCAGAGGATACAGCTGAAGCTAAAAAACGAATCATGAGAGAATGTGGAATCCATGTTGTTGATTCTCCTGCTCACATCGGAAAAAAGATGGCTGAAGTTCTTGGCGTTCATGCTTAAAGATTATACGCTAACTAAAATATCTTAAAACAAAAAAAGTGGCTTTCGCCACTTTTTTTTATGTTCTGAAACAGCAATTATCTTCTTGTGTATTCTTTATATTCCATTTTATCAGAATCGAATGTTAACAATGGAAGCAACACATTTGCTTTATCCTTATCAATCATTCTGTCAAATAAAAACTTAGATATATCCAAACGATCGGAATCATAAGTTAAAGTCTCCACAATCTTATAAGCCTGACTCGCTGTCAAACAGTAATTTTGCAAATCGCCACGAATTAAATCCACTTTATCCGAATCAAATGAAAGCCCATTGATGTCTTTTACGAATGTGGCGTCATCAACTAAGATGTTCTTGCAAGTAATGCTTCCACCGTTGTTCGAAGTCGCATTCGTAGTTGTTGAAGAGGTACCAAAATTACCTGAATTGTTTGAGGACATATTCATGGATCCATTTGTTGAACTGCTTGAAGAAGTTGTTGTCGTTTGAGTCGTGGTAACCGTTGTGGTTGACGAGGAAGATGATGTTTGATTCACTCCTGTCCCATTACCAGTACCATTCATGTCCATATCCATACCCATTCCGCTCATATCAATATTCATATTAATCCCACCCGTTCCGTTAGTCATCGTTGGGTCCGTTACATTAACATTCATATTGATTCCCATACTTCCATTTGGATTGGTTGGATCGGTTACATTCATGTTCATATTCATTCCACCATTGCTATTGTTTAGCGTAGGATCGGTAACATTTACATTCATGTTCATTCCCATACCTCCATTTGGATTGTTTGGATTGGTAACATTCGTGTTCATATTCATTCCAGCATTGTTAGTGTTAAGTGTTGGATCTGTCACATTTATATTCATGTTCATTCCCATGCTTCCGTTCGCATTATTAGGATCGTTTACATTAACATTCATGTTCATTCCAGCATTGGAATTCTGGGAGGTGCTATTGGTAATTGTCGTGTTTTGATTCATTCCTTGATTCATTCCATTTCCTGAAACACCAACATTCATGTTAACACCCCCATTTTGATTGTTATTGCTTTGAGTTGTTGTAGTACTTGTAGTAGTAACCGTTTGGGTAACAACCGGCGCATCTGTATAGACCTCTGCATCAGATGACCTATATACTACAGTTGATGGATCCGTTAAATTACCATGAGTAGGTTCTAAACTCATTAATTGCAATTTTCCTTTACCTTTTTTGAACACAATGCGTGTAGTAATATCCGAAGGTTCAGTAATCATCACATTTTTATCGACATCAGCGGTTATGCCATCAGAAAAAATAATTTTTACTGCATAATTACCGTTTTTAATGCCACTGATATATACGTTAGTCTTTGGTAAAGAATTTTGCTTAATACCATTCATAATGGCATAAAACTGCTTACCATCATTACTAAAAATGGTGAGGTTGCTTTGGGCGTTACTCAAAGAGGCAATAAAAAGAAAACTAAAAAGAAATATATGTTTCATAGTAAAAAATTTTGGCTAAGTTACAATATTTCAGTGTATCTCAATCACTATAACCGCTAGCTAAATCAATTAAATAATTGTAATTTTGATTGGAATGAACTACGTAATCGTTGATATTGAGACCACAGGAGGAAGTCCAAAACATTCAAAAATTACCGAGATTGCGTTAATCAAGCATGACGGTGAGCGCATAATTGATCAATTTGAAACCCTTATCAATCCTGAAATTAGCATTCCTGATTTCATCGTGCGCCTTACCGGAATTAACAACAAAATGGTCGAAAACGCTCCGAAATTTTACGAGGTGGCAAAAAAAATTATTGAATTCAGTGCAGATTGTACCTTTGTTGCTCATAATGTTGGATTTGATTACGGTATATTAAGGCAAGAATATAAAAATCTGGGTTATGACTTCAGATTGCCCCATTTATGTACGGTTAGAACTGCAAGGTATGTTTTACCAGGCCTTGCCTCCTACAGCCTTGGAAAAATTGCAGATCATCTTGAAATTCGGATTGAAGGTCGTCATCGAGCTGGTGGTGATGCCCTTGCAACAGCTGAGTTGTTCCGAATTCTTTATGAAAAGGATAAAAATAAACTTGAAACATTTGTTCAAGAAGAGATTAATCCTAAAATACTTCATCCCAATTTAGATGTTTCAAGTTTAGATGAATTACCAAGTAAAACAGGTATATATAAATTGTTCAATGAGAACAACCAGCTTATTTATATTGGAAAAAGTAAAAACATCAAACAACGTGTCGAACAACATTTAAGGAACAGCACAACTAAAAAAGGTGCAAAAATGAAAATGGAAATCACGCGTGTTGAATTTGAAGTCACCGGATCCGAAC
The DNA here is from genome assembly GCA_044349985.1 of Crocinitomicaceae bacterium. Taxonomy (GTDB): domain Bacteria; phylum Bacteroidota; class Bacteroidia; order Flavobacteriales_D; family Crocinitomicaceae; genus M0103. Next base: position 11,700 of record JBILIM010000003.1, on the reverse strand, counting down.
TTATTGCCCTGTTAAAAGAATCCCAACTCATAAAATCAAACAAACCTATTTACAACAGGCAATTGAGAAACAGCCGTTTCCCTATTGGGGTTTACGATTTCACCGATGAAAATGGCTACATTCAAATCTATTTGGCCCACACATCAAAGACTCCAGAAATTCCCTTTGCCAGTTTCTCAACCAAGCAAGAAGCATCTAAAACGATGAACAATTGGGTTGATTCCTATGATTTGTGTCAAAAACTTTGTGACTTGTACCCAACCAAACATGCCTGTTTTCATTACACCATTAAAAAATGCAAAGGCGCTTGCATTGAGGAGGAAAATGTAGACAGTTATAACCAACGTATCCAGCAATTGATTGATAAACTTACCTTTAATCGGAGAAGTTTTTACATTATTGATAAAGGCCGGAATAAAGGAGAAAAAGCCATCGTGCTGGTTGACCAAGGGAGTATCATAGGGTTTGGCTATGCACCATTCCATTTCAATCATCTTCATTCTTCAAAATGGGATCGCTTTATTGAACGTCATATTGAGGATAGAGATGCCAAAACCATTTTGAACGGATTTCTACGAAAAGATAAATCAACTAAAATTGTTGAGATATAAAAAAAGCCGGCGAACCGGCTTTTAAAAAATCGAATTATTTTATTTATTAGGATTTCAATTTCTTAGAGAAATCAATCAAAATCGGCGTTGCTACACAAAGTGATGAGTATGTACCAATAACAACTCCAACAAGCAATGCAAATAAGAATCCTTTGATTGCAGGTCCACCGAAGATAAACATGATCAATACCACGACAAATAAAATCATTGAAGTGTTGAATGTTCTACTTAGTGTTGTATTCAATGATTTATTAATAATCTCTTTATGGTCATCACCCTCTTTGCTGTTTTTTAAATTCTCACGAATTCTATCGAAAACAATAACGGTATCATTCATGGAATATCCAATCACTGTAAGAATTGCTGCAATAAATGCTTGATTCACATCGAGGCTAAAAGGTAAAATACCATGTAGCAAGGAGAAAATCGAAACCACAAAGAACGCATCGTGAATCAAACCTAAAATGGCTCCTAATGAATATTGCCACTGACCAAAACGCAACAATATGTATCCAAAAATCGCAACCAAAGAAAGAACAATCATGATAATGGATTGAGACGACAACTGATTGGAAATGGAGGCACTAATGCTACGCGACTCTACGATTTGATGGTTTCCAAATTTATCTTTACATGCATCAAGTGCTTTGTTCAATTTACTTTTAACTTCCTCCATTGCACCATCGTTATTTACCATATAGTTGGTAACGATTTCAACATTATAATCATTGGACTTCGTCTTTAAGTCAATTGAAGCGGCTTCGCCGTTCTCAACAAAAACTTCAGAAAGCTTCCCTCGTAAGTATTCGATATCAGCGGCGTTATCAAATTTCACAACAAACGTGCGACCTCCGGTAAATTCCACACTAGTTTTCAAACCTCGAGATACCATTCCTACAATACCAATAACAGTAATTGCAATTGAGAACATGTAAAAGTACTTTCTTTTCCCTACCCAATCAAACGAAAGGTTTTGGAATAGACCTTTAGAAATCTTAGTAAAGAAGGAAATTTCTTTTCCTTTTTCTAACCAAGAATTAATAATTAATCTCGAAATAACTATCGCTGAAAATAATGACGTAAAGATACCGATGATCAAAGTCGTGGCAAATGAATTGATTTCACCTGTACCAAATATTTTTAGAATGATCGCTACCAATAAGTGAGTAACATTGGCATCAATAATCGATGGTAAAGCTTTTTTAAATCCAACTGCAATAGAGGTTGCTTGATCTACACCGCGGTACTGTTCTTCACGGACCCTTTCAAATATGAGAATATTCGCATCAACAGCGGTACCGATAGTTAACACAATACCTGCAATACCTGCTAGGGTCAAAACAGCTCCGAACTGCGCTAGACATCCAAAAATCAAAATTACGTTAACAATTAACGCAACATTCGCTGACATTCCAGACTTACCGTAGTAGATGTACATGTACACCAATACTGCAAGGAACGCAATTAAGAAAGAAATAAGACCTGCTTGTGAATTTTCCTGACCAATTGTTGGTCCAACTTTAGTCTGTTCTTTAATGATGCAAGGCGCAGGCAATGCTCCACCGTTTAATAATGAAGCCAGGTCTTTTGCTTCTTTTATACTAAAAGAACCCGAAATTTGCGTATTTCCTCCAGAAATTTTATTCATTACACGAGGTGCACTGTAAACTACCTCATCCATTGTTATGGCAACGATTCGGTTTACATTTTCTTCGGTCATTTCTGCCCATTTGTCAGAACCTTCAGCGGACATGGTTACATCAACAGTAATTTTGCCATTTTGATCGTAATCCTGGCGAGCAGATTTAACATCTTTACCGCCTACACGAGCTTTTCCGTCTTCAGGAATTCTAATAGCATACAAATAATACGCTTTTTCTTCAGAATCTTCACCAATTGACTCAGGTTCAGCCCCCCACATGAATTTCAAATCTTCAGGAAGCACCTCCAATACATCACTTCTTCTAAGCAGGCTGTTTACGATTTCTTTGTTGCCAATAGATACATAACCAACAGCATAATCACCGACTGGAACAACATAATCTCCGAGCCCTTTTTGAGTTGTATTTAGGTTCGTTGCTACATCGGCTTTTGCTTTTTCAGCTTTTTTAACCGTATCGGTGGAATCTTTTTTGTTTACTGAACTTGTATCTTTTACGACAGGAATCTCTTCTTTTTTGATTTCAGTTGCTTTACTTAAGTTTTTAGCTTGATCCCAAGCCGTTGCAATTTCACTCATTGCATACGTCTCAAAAAACTGTAAGTTGGCAGTTGATTGTAATTTTTGTGCTACCGAAGTTTCATCTTGAACACCAGGTAATTCAATGTAAAGTCGATTATTTACTTTGTCTCTTTGAATATTTGGTTGTGCTACACCAAACTGATTGATACGGCGCCCCATAATATCTTCAACACCTTCCATAGAAGAAGCTGCAATTTTTCTTAAGAAAGATTCAACCTCAGCATCTGTTGACTTCGCGTTTAGTCCCTCCATTTCAGAAGTTTCAAACAAACGGGCTAAAGGTAATTTATTACGTTTCGTGTTCTCTGCAACAAATAACGAAATGAAATCTCCACCTTTTGTATTGTACGTTTCTTTTGCCTTCTCATAAGGTGCTTTAAACCTAATATCCCTTGGGTTTCTTGCGAAATTCTTTACCATGTCAGGAATAGAAATTTCAAGAGTAACACTCATACCTCCAACAAGATCTAATCCAAGCGCCAAACTTCTATTCTTACATTCTTTAAAAGTGGAACCAAAAACTGGGTAAGCTGCAGAGTCTGCCCTGTTTTTCAACAAATAATTCAGAATGGCTGATTTGGCAATTGCCTCACCATCAGGCTGATTAAAATGGGCGTATGTACCATTCGGTAAAAGAATACTATCACCAGAGGATGCAGCTTTCTTTTTGTATTCCAATACTAAATCTTCAGCTTCTAATTCGGCTTCTTTTTCAACTGAATTGGTCACAAATGTGAAGGATAGCATGTAGATACAAGCTAAAATCAAAGCACCTGATATAAACCAAAAAAATCCTTTATTACGCATGTCGCAAATGGGTTATTTATTAATTAAGCCTGCAAATATAGGATTTAGGTTTATTAATTCAAAAAAGAGTACATCAATAATTTGATTCCTTTAAAAAAACCATTGAAAAACACCTCTTGCTATACGTTTGAAGCAAATTCCAGCAATCGGATAGCGAAGGCATCCCAACCGTTTGATTTTTTCTCCATGTTAATTTGATGGGTAATGGATTCCATGCGATCGGAAACAAACATACTTTCAATTCCTTCAAGAAGCGCATTTGGATTTTCAGGTTCAACAAGAGTTCCTAATTGCCCATCTTTAAGCGCTTCTCGCAACCCTCCTACATCAGTTGCAACAACCGGTACCTCGAAATGAAATGATGTTCCTGTAACACCTGATTGCGTTGCAGTTCTGTAGGGCAAGACACAAACGTCAGCGGCAGAAAAATAAATATTCACCTCATCATCTGGAATGTAAGCATTGAAAAGATGTATGTTTTTGTTTTCAGATAATTCGATTAATTGCTGATATTTTTCCGAGCTTCCATAGATTTCACCGGCGATGATGAGCTGAAAGGAATCATCCATTTTAGAAAATGCTTTAATCAAAATATCTAAACCTTTGTAATCCCTTATAAGACCAAAGAATAGTAATGTTTTTTTATTTTCTGATAATTTCAATATTGATCTGGCTTTGTCTTTTGGTAATTTTTCACCAAAATGGTCGTACCATGGATGTTCAATTTTAAGGTATTTGGCATCTGGACGCATGGATAGCAAATCTTTCTCAACAGCGTCGGACAAAACTACAAATGCATCGTAACTACGCAACATTTTCATTATGAGATAACGGTCAAAAAAGCGTTTTTCATGCGGAATCAGATTGTGAATCAAAGCAATTCTTTTAACGTTTTTTTCTTGCTTTCTTGCCATATGACTGAGAAAAACAGCAAAAAAAGACATCCAAAAATTTGCAATAAAAATATCCGGTTTAAAAGAATCAATAGCTTTAGAAGCCTTTCCGTATGTCAACGGATTGAAGGTACTTACAATTCTTTTGGCTGGAATACTATCTGCAATATCCTTGTCGGTAACGTATTGACTTTTTCCAGGAAAAAGTAGGTCTGGGTATTGTTTTTTAAATGTAAAGGCTTGAACAATACTTATTTTCTCAAGTGATCGATACAATTTTGCATTAAACTGAGCTATGCCTCCCCTAAAAGGATAAAACGCTGAAAAAATGGCTACTTTTTTTATAGCGTTCGGTGATTTTCTCATTGAATTCCGTGGTTCAAATACGTGAAATACAGCTCTTTTCCAAACTGAACGTTTGTAGTATCAAAACCTAAAATCTTGAGGTCTTTATAGTATTTACTGACAAGACCAATGCCTTTGGCATATATTTCATGTTTTTTTCTTCGATCTACCAAGGATAAAAAATCCTCTTGTTCAACTAAAAGTGTACTGTCAAAATCCTGAAACGGATTATGAACACTGGTGTAAGAATATTCTTCTTCACCCAAGTTATTAAACGAATTAGGATTCCATTCTTTTCCTTTTGATGGAGGGAAAACCAATTTTATGATTCGCTGATTTTCTTCAACCAGCTCTGCCCTATTATCGTCAAGAATGGTAGTCCAGATATCGATAAGTTGCCAGTTTTCTGATGTGTTTGCTCGTTTATAACGTAAAAACTTATTTGCTATTCTACCTTGATTGTCTATTATGGTATCGCCAATTATGGTGCGCAAGAGGTAGTTCATGGTATCATGTTGGACAAGACCATCCACATCGTGCAGGATTTCTGTAACTTCATATTCAACAAAAGCGCCTTTTTGTAATCCATAGTAATCAAAATTAAATGATAGACTGGAATTGTCTTTTTCACACGAAATAAACAAAAGTAAAAGCGCTAGAATGGGAAAAACTACTACAATCCGCATAGGTCTAAGATAATTAAAAATGTCTATTGGTTCGGGTCAATTCCATTTTTTTTGAAATATTCCAATTTGGCATCTAACAGTTTCCCTTCTAACTTTTCACCGTTATAATAGTAAGATTTTCCTATTTCTTTGCCTGTGTCATCATAAGCGTATTGCCAACCGTGAGTGATTCCCTTTTTAAAACGCTCTTCCATCATTTTGGAGCCATTAGGATTGTTTTTAATCCAAACACCCTCTCGTGCATCATCTTTATAAACACCAGTTTCCTTAATGGTACCGTTCATAAAGTATTCGGTAAATTGACCTGACAATTTACCATTCAAATAGTTCGATTCAATGGCAATAACTTTTGTTTTTCCTTGAGTTGCATCCGGAAGATAATAGGTTGATTTTTTGCCATTTAACACATCGTTTTGAAAAGTTTCAGTGTAAACCAATGCTTCATTTTCATTATAATTTGACCAGACTGAATCCTTTTTTTGATTTCGATAAATACCGTAAGTCATTAATTTACCACTTGGATAATAAAAAAAGGCCTCTGAGCGAAGAGCTTTATCACCATGAATGATAATGGCTTTTGTTTTTCCTGTTTCGTAGAAATAGGTAAAGGTCCCAGAAGGAACATTATTTTTAAACTGACCTTTGTATTGAAGTACGTTTGTGCCTGGATAAACTTTAGACCATTCGCCCTGTTTCAAGCCTTTGGCATCGGTTACGTTTTGAGCCTTTGAATGGCTGACAGAAAAAAAGAAAATTGATATTAAAAAAACCAATCGCATCATTCCAAATATTTTTGTAATTCAAACAAACTTCCAATTGTTAGATCTGCCTCTACTTTCACTGTTTCAATTTCTGAGACAATTCTTACAGTTTTCATTCCAAGTTTACTTCCAAATAAAATATCAGAATCTGTATCTCCGACCATAATGGATTTACTGAAATCTACTCCTTTATGCTGTCTTTGGGCCAAAAGTGCCATTCCGGGCTTTGGTTTTCTCATATAATTATTTGGTGAAGAAAGACCTGGCGCATAATAAACCTTGGTAATTGATCCACCTTTCACTTCTACACTTCGTTCCATAAAACGATGAATCTCGATAAGGTTACTTTCTGTCATAAGTCCTTTACCGATTCCTTGTTGATTGGTAACAACAAAAACCCATCCGAAAATTTTTGATAAAGAAACAATAGCATCATCCGAACCTGTTATAAACTGAAATTCATCATTAGACTTTACATAATCATCCTGAAGTCTAATATTGATAACGCCGTCACGATCAAGGAACAAAGTCCAGGAATTGTCAACCTTCCATTTTGTCATATCAACATTCTTTCTCTACGAGATAAACATTTCGCGTTGAAGAATTTCGCCCGATGATTTCCGCAATAAAACCTGCAAGAAAAAACTGAACTCCAATGATCATAGCAACCAGTGCAATAAAAAATTCGGTTCTATCGGCAAGTAATCGAGCTGTTTTATCAATAAACAATTTGTCAATTCCCAAATAAAGTGCAAACCCAAAACCAATAAAGAACATAAGTGTACCTATCGCACCAAAGAAATGCATTGGTTTTTTACCGAATTTACCCATAAAAACCACAGTCAACAAATCCAATGGCCCATTAAGAAATCGATTTAATCCGAATTTAGTGGTCCCGTATTTCCGAGATTGATGCTGTACGACCTTTTCTCCTATCCGATTAAAGCCAGCATATTTAGCTAAAGCAGGAATATACCTGTGCATATCACCATAAAGTTCAACGCTTTTTACAACAACCTTTTTGTATGCTTTTAACCCACAATTAAAATCGTGGAGGTGGATTCCGGTAAGTCTTCTGGCCGCCCAATTGTATAGCTTTGTAGGAATTGTTTTTGTAATCGGATCATATCTTTTCTTTTTCCATCCCGAAACCAAATCAAAATCCTGTTCTTTGATCATTTTGAACAATTCCGGTATTTCATCTGGTGAATCTTGAAGATCGGCATCCATTGTTATTACGACATCACCTTTTGCAGCTTCGAATCCTTTTTGCAAGGCTGCTGATTTCCCGTAATTTCTTTGAAATTTGATACCTCTAACAGACGAGTTTTTTTTATTCAACTCCTCGATTAAATCCCAAGATCCGTCTTTACTTCCGTCATCGATAAAAATCAATTCGTAAGTAAATGCATGTTCGTTCATTACTTTATGAATCCAATCATGCAATTCAGGGAGTGATTCCACTTCATTAAAAAGGGGAACAATAACTGATATGTCTAATTTATTTTCCAATCAACTCACTAATGGTTGAGCAAATATAAGCAATGCATTGCAGCTTGTTCTTTGAGAAAACAAATATGATTAAAAATCAAATTTTAATAACTTTTATTTTTCTGTTGCCCAAAGCAATAAAATAGGTTCCATTTTGGAGAAATGAGAAATCTAAAGTGAATTGTTCATCCATTTCACCTTGCTTCAAAATTCTGCCATTCAAATCATATAGCTGATAAGCGTCGCCTTGATTCGCACCTTTAATTTTCAAAATATCTTGCACTGGATTTGGATAAATTTCAATTGCTTTTGTTTGCTCCTCAATTTCTAAAACACTTGCGTTCGATACATGAAAATAATCGATTCCTGCTTCTGTAATATTTACATTTCCCTCTTCGTCTGAAACCCTAAAAGACACCTGCATGGAGGATGTAGGCGTGATGTAATCCAGTAAACGAATACTTTTCGGAATCCATTGATAAAACTCTGAAGAATTCGACCCTGTTTGATCAATAACCACGCTCGTAATTCCATTGGATACAATTACTTTTAGGGTATCGTCAGGAGGATTGCCATGCAAACAGAAGAACCACCTTGAGAAATTAATATGAGGATTGGTGTATGTTGTTAAATCCATAGTTGGTGAAGTAAGTATGGTAAATCCGCCATCAACATCGTCGATATCATCATTTAATGCAGGATCGTTTCCGGTGACAAAAGCTTCATTGGAACAATCATAATCCATATCGATACCCGGGGCAGACCCACCATTTGTTGGGTTCGGAATACCACGTTCCCAGATACCGGTGGTAGCGGTTCCACTTACAATCCATCCGTTATCAAAAGAAAATTCATCATGATAACCTTTTGTCAATTCGATGGTAAGCGTACCGGTTCCGTTGTCAATCACTTGCTCGAAACAATTTGTATAATAACCCCATTTCCCGACAGTAATCCAATAGGGCTCTTGATAAAACAAAGTAAGATTTTCTTGACCGAGTGCATTCGAAACACCAGTATGCGAAAGCAAAGCAGCTTGCAGGATAATCTTTGCATCCGCAATTGGAACACCAGTGCCACTTTCTACAACATTTATTTGAAGCGGGTAAGGCGGAATAGCTACCAACTGAACATCAAAATTGGTTACTACACCATTAACTAGTGTAACCGTATGTGTTTGTGGAAAATAACCTACTTTGCTGTATTCAACGGTATAGTTTCCTCCATTTAAAATTCCTGTTGCGTATTTTCCATTTAGTTTAGACAAATCGAATTGATCATTTCCTACAATTTGAACTTTCACATTTTCAAGTGGAAATGCGCCGGAAAAATCTGTCACCAAACCTTCAAGGTAGGATGCTTGACCATAATTTGCTCCCAATATAAACAAACCTTCAGTGATATCCGCTGCGAGAATTGTTCCTGAGGGCAAAAAAGGATAAACGCCCCAGCAGCCGTCAAAACCTGAAGTTTGTGTTGGATAAGTATCGTATTGACCTATCTTAATACAGTTATAGGGATAAGTTGCATCGTGTATCACAACACCATCAGAATAATAGCTCGTTACCAAGTAATTTCCTTTCACGTGCACATTGTGAGGAATTACTCCGGTACCGGGAGAATTTTGCGTGCGGTCTACTTCAACAATATTGTTGAGATCAGAAATGTCGTAAGCCGCAATAAAAGCACCTGAGACTTCATCCGTTGTAAAAACAAAATTCCCATCGGCAGAAGGCCAGATGTTGTGTGAAAAATTATTTGGTGTGGTTTGGGTTGCCAATAATATAGGATTTGCCTTATTGGAAGCATCAACGATACTAAAAAAACCATCTGAAATGTGCGCCAAATACATGGTATCGTTCCGGACAAATCCATCATGAACATACCAATTATCGAACGCACCAACTTCAACTGGATTCATTGGATTGGTCGCCACATCTAGAATAATTGCCCCTCCATTTCCCCTGTTCGATCCAAAAATATAGGCAAATCCATTTTCATCCAAAAAACACGTATGTGCAGATTGCCAAGGATTCCCCAAAGGTCCTGTGTAAGTTGAAGTAGGCAAATTTGTTGATTGCGGAAGTGGATTCAAATCAATGATGAGTAAACCGTCTTCTGCCTCTGTTGTAACATATGCATAATTACCATAGACACAGGGGTCTCGCCAAATGGATTCTGTTCCGCCTATCCAAAAAATCTCTTGTGGTACTGTTGGATTTGTGACATCCACAATAGAAGTTCCTTTTGAAGTCCCAACAATAGCATACTCATTACCCTGTTCATCAACGTAAGCCCAAACATCATTCAAAGTAGCATCGTGAAGTGCTGCATAGTCAATATGCGAAAGGGAATCCATATTCAACTGCGACCAAAAATTGGCGCTAAGCATGGTAAGTAAAATTAGTATAACGACTCTCATATTGTTCAATTTTTGAGTTATCAAATTCGATGTTCTTTTGGGATTAGAGAAAAAAAATAGCTGCGAGAATGAATATTATGACGATTGCTATGTACTGCCATACATCTACAAAATAAGGAAAGTACTTTTTATACCATTCAGAGATCTTGTGCATTTAACAAGTTAAATTAATTAAAGTTTAATCTGTCTAAGATAGCTAAAAACAGTCAACCAAAGGATGAAAAATGATTATATTTGTTCAACAAAAATAACGCGCTATGGCCAACGAAAAATCGATAGAAACAGAAGAAGCGGTAGATTTTCAATCTTTTAAAAAACAGGTGCTGAATGATTTCAGATTGGCATGTGTTTCCCGAGAAGCTTCGTTATTGGGAAGAAAGGAAGTGTTGACCGGAAAAGCAAAATTCGGCATTTTTGGCGATGGAAAAGAATTGGCTCAAATTGCCCTGGCTAAACAGTTTAGAAATGGTGATTTCCGTTCAGGTTATTACCGCGACCAAACCTTGATGATGGCTATTGACCAACTCGATGTACAGCAATATTTTTCAGGTCTCTACGCGCACACCGACGAAACTATCGAACCCCAATCCGCAGGTCGTCAAATGGGTGGACATTATTCTACTCGAAATTTAGATGCAGCAGGGAACTGGAAGAACCTAATGGAACAAAAAAACAGTTCTGCTGATATTTCTCCAACAGGAGGGCAGATGCCGAGACTCTTAGGTTTAGCACAAGCCTCTAAAGTATACCGAAATCATGCTTCACTTAAAGAGTTAGAAGAATTTCAAAAATTCAGTAATAACGGAGATGAAGTTGCGTTTGGAACCATTGGCGATGCTTCGACATCTGAGGGATTGTTTTGGGAAACCATAAATGCTGCTGGTGTACTTCAAGTTCCGATGGTGATGTCGGTTTGGGATGATGGTTACGGTATATCCGTTCCGAGAGAATTTCAAACGACCAAAGGCAGTATTTCAGATGCGTTATCTGGGATGCAACGAACTAAAAACACCAACGGATATGAAATTTTCGTTACCAGAGGTTGGGACTACGGTCATTTGTGTGAAACTTATGAGAAAGCAGTAGCGTTAGCGCGAAAAGAACATGTACCTGTACTCGTGCATGTAAAAGAGGTAAATCAGCCTCAAGGCCACTCTACATCCGGTTCTCATGAACGATACAAATCGCCGGAAAGACTGGAATGGGAATCAACTTTTGATTGTATCCAAAAATTCAAAGAATGGATTTTAAATTTTTCCACTGAAGGAAATGTTATAGCAACTGAAGATGAATTGAATAAAGTTCAGACAGAAGCTAAAAATCATGTGAAGGATGAGAAAAATAAAGCTTGGAAACTTTTTACCGATGATTTAAAAACAGATTTGACGGCCGTTTTACCTATATTAAAGGCGTTGGCTGATGCTTCTCAAGAACGCGAATTG
>JBILIM010000108.1:0-6096 GCA_044349985.1 Crocinitomicaceae bacterium | reverse complement strand
AAGAAAACAAATGTATTGCATTTCGACTTTACTTTAAGAACAAAATTATGATCTTTTTGTGCGAAAGGTTTTCGGATATAGTAATTATTTAACAGATTGAATAGCCCATCGGACTCATATACTTTACATATCTTCAGCAGATCCTAGGCGAGAATACATGAAACAGCCACCGATAATCACAAATGCTGCAGACAGGGCGTCATAATTATTTTCCAATAAAAATGACGCCACTATCCCTGTCAACATGAAAAAAAAACCTAAAATGAATGGCCACTTCATAGGTGAACAAATTTATTATTGTCCTTGACCTAATGAATACGAAGCAACTCCATCAAATCGGTAGAGGTTTTCTGTCTTTACAACATCAATATTTAGCGTTAAAGCACGCTCCAATAAGTCAACTATATATTTCTTTTCAAAAGTACCATTTGGCCCCTTTATTCGGCATCTCCAATGGTCTGTACAAAAAGTCTCTTTAAAGCCATCAGGCCATACCTTAATGCCCCTGTTTGTTATCATCACGAGCACCTGATTTTCCTCTATTATTGGCTTTATAAGTTCTGCCAGTTGATTTGGATCGGTACCTGCCCAATGTACAAACAAATCAACGCCTTCAAGTTCCTTGTTTTTCGTTGCTTGACGCTTGTATTTCGGTAAATTCAATGCCGCATTTATTTGGGATTGTACGGGTTCCAATGTCGAAGGCAAGGTCCCTAAATTTTGAATTACTGCATCTGCAAATTCTTTGGTCCCTACTTGTTGTTTACTTAACCCTTCCTGAAAAATATCATAAGTATGAATCCCATCTTCCATGGTTTTTAACCAAGCATTTTGAATTTTAGCTGCAATAGCATTCTGACCAATGTGGTTCAGCATCATTATGGCTCCTTGCAAAAGACCGGATGGATTGGCAACATTTTGTCCTGCTCTTCTTGGCGCTGAACCATGAATAGCTTCAAACATGGAACATTCCTCTCCAATGTTAGCAGAACCAGCCAAACCAACGGAGCCGGTAATTTGAGCGGCAACATCTGATAAAATATCTCCATACAAATTTGGCATTACAATGACATCAAATGCTTCGGGGGTATCCGCCAATTTTGCTGCTCCGATATCAATGATCCAATGTTCGTTTTCAAGTTCTGGATACTCGGCTGCGATTTCATCAAAAACTTTGTGAAATAAACCATCGGTTTGTTTCATGATATTGTCCTTCGTAAAACAGGTTACCTTTTTTCTTCCTTGCTGTTTTGCATATTCAAAAGCATAGCGAATAATTTTTTCGCATCCGGGTCTACTGATCAGTTTTAAACATTGCACAACCTCATCCGTTTGCTGATGCTCAATCCCAGCATACAAATCCTCCTCGTTTTCGCGAATAATTATCACATCCATAACAGGATGTTTCGTTTGAACAAACGGATGAATACTTTTACATGGTCGCACGTTTGCATACAACCCTAAAAATTTCCTTGTTGTTACATTAAGACTTTTGTAACCGCCACCTTGAGGGGTTGTAATAGGCGCTTTAAGAAATATTTTATTTTTTCTAATTGTATCCCAAGACTCGCTTGAAATTCCAGCCGTATTCCCACCTAAATAAACCTTCTCTCCAACCTCAATTTCCTCAATGTTCAGTTGCGCTCCAGCTGCGTTTAAAATTCTTAGTGTTGCGTCCATTATTTCCGGACCTATTCCATCACCTTTTGCTACTGTAATAGTTGTCATATTCAAAATTTTTGACAAATATCACGAAGTATTTTCATATATTTTTATATATGTTTTTTATACTAATCATTAAAAATAATATATGATAAAAAAGGAAAGGCAAACTCTATTCGGCTTTCCTTTTTGCGGATTTTATAGAAGAATCAGGTTATCTCAATACGGCCGACAATTTCGTTTCCAATTGTTGTCGTATCGCATTCATTACTGCATCAATTTGCTCATCCTTCAATGTTTCATCCTTATCCTGAAAAGTGAATGAAACCGCATAAGATTTTTTACCTTTTTCCAATTTATCACCTTCATAAACGTCAAAAAGGTGGACTTTTTTAAGTATTTTCTTATCACATGCTGTCGCAATATTACGGATGTCTTCGAATGAAACATTCTCCTCAATCAACAAGGAATAATCGCGTCGGATTGCAAAAGTTTTTGGCAATTCTTTGAACTGAACTTTGGCCATTTGGAGCGCGTTCATCAAGGCATCCCAATCCAAATCAGCAATAAATACGTCATTTTTTATACCGAAACCTTTCTTAAGACCTTTAGAAATCGAACCGATTTGTCCTATTTTTTGTTTCAGTACAAAACAATCCACAGCACCATCAAGCAATGAATACTCGGCTTTTTCTTCTTTATAGAATCCATCAAGTCCCATTCTTAGCAGCAAGCCTTCTAACAGACCTTTTACGGAATAAAAAGTCACGTTATCTTTTGTTGAATTCCATGATTCGGGTTGTTTTCTTCCTGTAATAGCTATGATTAGTCTTTGGTTTTCTGCGTAATTATCAGCTATCTTTTGATAGACTTTGCCAAATTCAAAAAGTTTTAAATCGGCCGATTGGCGGTTCTGATTGTGTTCAATACAATTCAACATTCCAAAAATCATGGATTGGCGCATTACATTCAACTCTGTACTCAATGGATTAAGTATATGAACATTATTCTCAGATTTTAGAACTTGATTCCCAAAGCTATCAACCCAATGAGAAGCAGCAAGCGAATTGTTCATAACCTCAGAATATCCTTTTCCAACCAAATTTTCTGAAATTAACTTTTGAATCTTTTCCAAATCAGGTTTTGGGAAAGTAACTACAGAAGCATTCATTTTTTCGGGCAGTGCTACATTGTTGAAACCGTAAATTCTAAGGACTTCTTCAACAACATCAATAGGTCGCGTCACGTCAACACGATAGAGCGGTGGTTTAACCACTAAACCATCATGATCTTTTACGACCACTTCAAAATCGAGATTTACGAGTATATTTTGAATCTGTTGACCCGTTAAATTTGCTCCGATTATATTATTACAATAAGAGATGCTAAAATCAAAATGCTTTGCCTCAATTTTTTCAGGATAGCTTTCCACGATTTCCGAGGCAATCTCTCCGCCCGTCAATTCTAAAACTAAACCCGCCGCTCTTTTCAGGGCAAACAGCGTTAATTCCGGATCTACACCTCTTTCGAATCTAAAGCTAGCATCCGTAGATAAACCATGAAATTTAGCCGATTTTCTAATGTGCGTACTTTCAAAATATGCTGATTCGATAAAGATGTTTTGCGTCTCACTTCCAACCCCTGAATTCAATCCTCCAAAAATTCCAGCAATGCACAGCGGCTGCTCACCATTTGTTATTAATAGATCTTGTGTACTCAACTTTCTTGTGACCCCATCCAGTGTAACAATTTCTTCATCCTGTTTCGCATTTCTCACAACAATTTCATGACCCATTTTATCCAGGTCAAATGCATGTAATGGTGTTCCAAGTTCACGCATAACATAGTTGGTAATGTCCACAACGTTATTGATAGGCATTAAACCAACTGCCTTCAATCTGTTTTGAAGCCAAGTAGGTGACGGCTCAACTTTAACATTAGCAATCGCCAAACCGGTATATCTTGGACACGCAGCTTGGTTTTCGACATGCAGATCAATCCTAATATTTTGATTGTTCCGTTTCAAATCACCGAACTCGGGAAAATGAATTTCTTTTTGGAGGTCTTTATGAAAATTTAAATATGCCTTTAAATCGCGAGCAACACCAATATGTCCCATTGCATCTGCCCTATTTGGGGTTAGACCAATTTCCAAAACATAATCTGTTTCTATTCCGAAGAGTGACGCTGCCTCAGTGCCAACGGAAACATTTTCATCCAGTACCATTATTCCATCATGACTTTCACCGAGTCCCAATTCATCTTCAGCACAAAGCATTCCATTCGATAAAACACCCCGAATCTCAGCACTTTTTATTTTAAGCGGCTCGTTTGGATTCGGATATATGGTAGCGCCAACCGTTGCTAAAAGCACTTTTTGACCGACAGCAACATTGGGTGCGCCGCAAACGACTTGTACTGTTTCGCTTCCGAAATTCACAGTAGTAACCTTCAATTTATCAGCGTTAGGGTGTTTCTCGCATGTTAGCACTTCAGCCACAACAACCCCATTTAATCCACCCTGTATGGATTCAAATTTTTCAACACTTTCAACTTCGAGACCGGTATCGGTTAAAATTGAACCTATTTCTTGTGGTGATAAATCTGTTTTAACATAGTCTTTCAGCCAATTGTAGGAAATCTTCATGTGTGCGCTATAAAATACAATGCAAAATTAGTGAAACTTGATGATAAATAACACCTAACTATCCAATTGGAAAATAGGTCAACGCTCTTCTCATCTACTTTTAAAGAACATTTCACATGAAATAGTGTTTTAAGATGAAACAAGCGTCGTATATTCGCGAAATGAAATTTGTTATCGTATCCCTTTTTCTCGTTTTTATTACCTCGGTAGTAAACGCACAATCTAATTTCACTATAAGTGGATACGTGTCGGACATAAAAACTGGAGAAACCGTAATTGGTGCTAAAATTACTATCGATGAATTAAAAACAGGCGCAACTACCAATAACTATGGTTTCTATTCAATCACTGCTAAAAAAGGAAGCTATTCAATTAGTTTCAGTGCTGCAGGAAAAGAACGAATTACCAAATCTGTTGAACTTATTAAGGACACGACTATTTCTGTTGAGTTGAACGCAATAACTACACAATTGGGGGAGGTTACTGTGAACGCGAAACAAGGCGAAAATGTAAATTCAACAAAAATAGGTCAGATTGAACTTGAGGTAGAAAAGATAAAAACGTTACCTGCATTCATGGGTGAAGTTGACGTTATCAAAACCATTCAGTTGTTACCCGGCGTGTCTTCAGTTTCTGAAGGTGGTCAGGGTTTTTATGTTCGCGGAGGTGGTCCGGATCAGAATCTTGTACTTCTCGATGAAGGGGTGGTGTACAATGCAGCGCATTTGTTCGGCTTTTTCTCCGTGTTCAATGTTGATGCGGTAAAAAGTGTAAACCTAATTAAAGGAGGAATTCCTGCAAATTTTGGAGGACGACTTTCTTCGGTGTTGGAGGTTAACATGAATGAAGGCAACTACAAGAAATTTAAAGTTAAAGGTGGAATTGGCGCAATTGCATCACGGCTTACCATAGAGGGTCCGTTAAAGAAGGATAAAGGATCGTTCATCATTTCCGGAAGACGCACCTACATTGATTTGATAATGAAAGCGGCCATTCCAGATTCATCTCCATTTGCGGGTTCGGGATATTACTTTTACGACATGAACCTGAAGCTGAATTATCGTATTAGCGAAAAGGATCGGATTTTCCTTAGTGGATATTACGGTAAGGATCTTTTCTTTTTCAGAAGTAAGGAAGATGATTTTGGTGTTGATATGCCTTGGGGTAATGGAATTGCGGCATTGCGATGGAATCACCTTTTCAGCAACAAGCTTTTCATGAATCTGACTACGACCTTTTCAGATTACCAATTTAGTTTTGGATCCAAGCAAGACGAATTTAGTATCGCTTTAATATCTGGAGTAAGAGATGTTGGTGCGAAGGTTGACTTTTCCTATTTTCCATCAACACGACACAAATTGAAATGGGGATTAGATTATATCTATCATACATTTAATCCTACAAGTGTTTCTGCCGAAACGGAAGATGTTGTTTTTGATACTGGTGAGGCGCAAAAACTATACAGTCACGAAACAGCCGCTTACATTCTCGATGAGTTTGATTTAAATGAAAAGATAAAAATCAATGCAGGGCTCAGATACAGTGCGTTCGCACATGTTGGACCTTTTACACGTTACATTAAAGGTGATATTAGTACCCCAGACACCTCGATTTCCTACAATAAAGGCGATCTAATTAAATTTTACAACGGTTTAGAACCAAGAATTTCTGGAAGATGGTTATTGGGTGAAAACAGTTCCATTAAAGCTGGATATACTTACAATTATCAATATGTACATTTAACGTCATTAAGCGCTGTATCCTTACCAACTGACATTTGGTACCCA
>JBILIM010000155.1:0-4953 GCA_044349985.1 Crocinitomicaceae bacterium | reverse complement strand
AGTTTGCAGAAGGGAAACATTTAATTCCGCGCACAGATTATTCAATCCGGATTGGTCGGATGAAAAGAACTATGAAGTTTTTGGAAAATGTAGCAATCCAAATTTTCATGGCCACAATTACGTACTTGAAACATGGGTTGAAGGAGAAATAGACCATGAAACAGGATACGTTATCGATTTAAAATATTTAAAAGATCTCATTCGTGATGAAATATGCGAGCGATTTGACCATAGAAATTTGAATTTAGATTGTATAGAATTTAAATCCTTGAAACCATCTGCTGAAAACATCGCAATGGTAATATGGAATATCCTACGTGAGCATCTTGACCCAAAATACAAATTGAGCGTTAGACTCTGGGAAACGGAAAACAATAGTGTTTCCTATGAAGGCTCCTCGTTTTGAAAATAGTCAAAAAATAGATTTAAGAAATTTCTATCCTTGACAACAAAGCATTGGTTTCAGCGAGTATGGAGTGATTCTCTTCTTCTGCAAGCCCCAAACCAAATTGACCTTGTTCACAAGCATTTACGATTCGATTGATGTCACTGTAGGTGTCGTCTGAAATGCTAACTTTAATTTCGTCCAATATTTGAGAATCTTGAATTTCTTCAGAAATTCTAAACTTATTTCTGAGTTCTCGAAAAATTTTTCGCTTCACCGCTTTGTAGAAATGGGCTACTTCTCCGCTTTCTAATAAAGACGCTAAATCAACTTCCTCTTTTACTTGAGGATATACTTCTTCCGGTTCAATGATAAGCATATCTTGATCCTGTATCTCAGAAGCATTTAATACCATTTCCGCAGTAGGCTCCCTTCGTTTTCTTCTGACTCCGAAATACCACATAAAACCAAGTAGCAACGGAAGCGCTGTTATGCCCCACAGAACTGGCGATGAAGAAATACTTCCAAGAAAACCATCAGAATTACTAGCGCCATTAGATGGTTTGCCTTTGAAATTTTCTGATTTTCCGGATGTTGATTTTTGAGCAAGTTGAAAATTTTCATTGGCCTCAACTGTTAACTCCTCCGCACCGGTTTTCAATTCCACGTATTTCTCCTTTACCGGATCGAAATAAGAAAATAGAATTTCGGGTAAGGTAATAGCCCCTTTTTCGATAACTTGAAGGTTATAGGTGATGGTGATTTTTCCCTCAGCTCCCATGGAACTGTATGCAAAATCTTCTTTCAGTGTAGGATCTCCATAGAGTGTGAAATTCTTACCAAGGTCCAAATTGGGTTTAGATAGTTGTTGCAAATTACCCGTACCACTTATTTCAACGATTAGTGAAAAAACATCCCCTTGTTTTAGTTTTTTTGAGACTCCTTGTCTTTTAATACTAAAGGAACCAACTCCACCAGAGAATGATGCTGGAGCTCCATCTGGGAGTGGTTTAACCGTGATTTTCGAACCAACAGACTCCACTTTTCTTGTTTGAAACCCATAGTGGAGCGTGAGCTCAAATGGATCGATTTCTTTTTCTCCGGCACCACTGAGAAAGACTACTTTTTTATCATAACCGAATGCATAATAGGGCTTATTTTTAAGGTATTCTTCTTTGACAGTAATGTTGTTGGTCGCTTTTTGAAGATCTTGTTTTTCGCATATTCCACTAACTGAATAGCCCTTATAACTTTCAAGTAATGAAGGACTGTACTTACTGTAAATTTTGGCTTCAAACACTACAGGCTCGCCCTCAAAAACTGTATTTTTTGATGTCGAAATTACACCAAATGCCACCTCATTGAGTTGTTTTGCCGAAATGTCGCTTTGATTGCTTGAACTGCTTTTTGACTCATTTCTTACCGTAACATTTACACTGTTGGATTTGTAAATCTTATTGCCCTTTTTAACGTAAGCTGGACCAATGGTATAGGTTCCTGCTTTTGTAAAACTACCATTGTAAGACACATAATTCTGTTGAATAAATTGCCCTGAAGTGTAATCATTCATGATTTTACTTCCGCGCATGGTGCTGTAATTGCGATCGAAATCTTGAGGCCAATCGACATCAACATCTCCGGAAATATTATACGTAACTTTTACGGTTACCTCTTCGTTTGTATTCACTATTGAAGGTTCAACCTCAAGCAACACAATTGCTTTTTGTGACCAACCGGTTGCAAAAAAAAGGGAAACCAGAAAAAACAAATAGTTTTTATACATTACCAATCTTTTGTTTTAGACAACATTTCACCTTTCTTTTTGTCGTATTTTCTATTATTTGCCGCATCTTTTTTATTGAGTTGATCCAGGAGTCGTTCTACCGAATTGTTTGGTTTATCTGCAGGATTGTTCTGATTGTTCTGGTTTTTAGATTTGTTATTTTGAGATTGATCCTTGTTTTTGTTATCGCTCTTATTGTCGTTGTTTTTGGAATTGTTATTTTCATTATTCTCATTGTTCGGATTGTTCTGCTTTTGAAGTTGTCGAATAGCTTCCGAAAGGTTGTATCGCGTTTCCTCATCTTCCGGATTATTTTTAAGCGCTTCTTTGTAGTAATTAACCGCATCTTGATAATTCTTTTTTCCCATCATGGTATTACCCAAATTGTGATTCGTAGCGGCTTTATCCGAAAGTTTTTTTTTGTTTTTCAAACCGGCATTAAATTTATCCGCTGCGGTATCAAAATCTCCTGACCTGTATGCAGCCTGACCTATTTCATTGCTTAAATCAATAGTAGTCGGTTGGGTTTTTTCAAGATTTTTATATACATCCAAAGCCCCAGAATAGTCACCTGATAGGTACAGCTTACGCGCCTGATTCAAGGAATCCGTCCACGATTGGGAAAGTGAAAACCATGCAATTAAACAAAAAAAGGTAAGCAACACATGCCTCATGATTTTTTCAGTTTTAAAAATTCTAAAAACGTTGCGTTCCAAAGCTGATAGCAAATTAAAAAAATTAAAGTGAACAACAGAGGGATATAGTATAAGTTGTTTTTAACGTCCAATTGCAAATCTCTTACTTTTCCTGATTTCATTTGGTTAATTTCTGTTAATATACCCGATAGATCTGGAAAAGGCTCGGAGGTAAGTAATGCTGTTCCTCCAGAAGCGTTAGCGATATTTTTAATCATTTCGGTATTCAGTTTGGAGATTACTGGGCTTCCGTTTTCATCCAATTTATTCCCAAGTTCCGGTCGATTGGGATCTTCGGGTACTAGCCCTCCGTTTTCTGAACCAATACCCATTACATGTATTGCTATTTCTTTAGCTTTCAGCTCTTGAATGACTCCATTTGGGTCTTCGAAGTGATTTTCTCCGTCCGTAATGAGTAATACCGATTTTGAAGTTTTATCCGGAGAAAACATACTGTATGCCATTTGTAGTGCCGCTTCTATATTTGTTCCTTGATTTGAGACCATATCGGTTTGAATTTCATTAATGAACATCTTTGCCGTACCGTAATCATTAGTAATAGGAAGCTGAACGTAGGCGTTTTCTGCAAAAATAGCAACACCGATGCGTTCTCCTCTTAACGTATTAATCAGTTGGTTTATGCTCCGCTTGGCTACATCCAGTCTGGAAACGCCATCAGAAATATCTCTTGTGTTCATCGAATTGGATACATCTAAGCATAAAACCAACTCTATGTTTTTTCCAAAGGTGTCTGCTTTCTTTGTGCCGAAATAAGGCTGAGCCATGGTGAAAATGAGAAAAACCAAAGTATTTCTAAAAAAGAAATACCTGAGAAAGCGTTCCTTTGGGTGTATTGAATTCAGAATCAAGGACTGGCTTTCAATGTTTAAATTGAGTAAATTTTCTTCGGTATTAAAATATCGATAAATGTAAAAAACGGCTAAGGGTATTGGCAATACCAATAACCACAATACGTCAGAATTTTTGAATCCAAATGCCTGGTTCTGAGCATCTTCTAATTGACCGATAAAAAGGTAAACAATTAGAAAAAGTACCCAAAATACAAGCTCCATAATGGCAACTTTCCAGATAAAACTTTTGACGCTATGATTTAACAATAGTTTCATGCTTCCAATCTGAATAACAGCCGCTTACTTAACCAGCTTAATAATAAAAGAACTAAGCTCCAATTCAGGAATGCTTCAGGATTAGCCTCGATATTGTTATTGTATATATTGCTGCTGATCTTCCCTTTTTCAAGTTTATCTATTTCCTGGTAAATGGATTTCAAGCCTTCATTGTCTGTTGCCCTAAAATATTTTCCACCGGTAATATTAGCGATGTTCTTAAGGGTTTCTTCGTCTATTTCGACAGGCATTTTTTCATAATGTATACCAAAAGGTGTAATGGATACCGGCGTCGGAGCTTCACCATTCGTTCCAACACCAATTGTATAAACCCTTATGTTTTTAGCCTTAGCCAATTCAGCTGCAGTTCCTGGGTCAATATCTCCAGCATTATTGCTTCCATCTGTGAGCAATACGATGACCTTCGATGGAAGACTGTCATTTCGTAATCGCGTTACAGCTGTCCCCAGTCCTGTTCCAATGGCGGTACCGTCCTGCAAGTTGATTTTTTCCAATTGGTCTATTTGGTTTTTTAGTATGTTGTAATCTAATGTTGGCGGACAAGCTGTGTAGGCTTCACCGGAATAAACGACCAAACCTATTCTGTCTCCTTCCCTTGTGTCGATAAAATCCTTTGCAAGTTGCTTCGAAGCTTCAAGTCTATTCGGCTCGAAATCCATTGCAAGCATTGATGTTGATACATCGAGTGCGATTACAATATCAATTCCTTCTTTGTAACGTTTTTCTATTGCCGTTTTATTATTATCGGAAACGGGTTGTGCTGCCGCAAAAATTAGGAGAATGAAAGCAAAAAGTTGTACCGAAAGCAGACCATATCTTAAATTGCCAATCCAATTTTGAGTAAGATTTTGCTGTTGCGTTCCAGTTCCGGTGAACTTATAATCACCCGAACGATTTTTTTCAATTGCAAATGTAAAATAAGCAACAAAAGGAAGTATCAAG
>JBILIM010000107.1:0-6109 GCA_044349985.1 Crocinitomicaceae bacterium | reverse complement strand
ATCAATTTGATTCATAAAGAAAATATCTGCGTTTATCCCAAATTTAATGAGATGTTGTTTGTTGATTTTATGGTTCACACTGAAGAAACCTGAAGCTTTCGTCGTTTCAAACTGGTAACCCATGAGCGGTTTCATTGAATCGATTCGAATCGTAATATTATCGGGTTCCAAAACACGGAATAAATAATCGTGATTGGCATGTTGCTCTTCATAAGAAAGTGCCAAGGTTGAGGTTATATAGGTCTTTTCACTCAAGGATTTTTTGTAGTTAACCCCAGTAATACCCATTGAAGTTCCAAAATATTGATCCCTATCTCCTTCTCCATAAAATTCTGGTGAATACTCCGTTTGTTCGGATATCATTATCGAAATATTACTTTTTCCACCGATACCAAAAAAAGATAATGCGCCACCATTCTTCAACAACCAATTGAATTTGAATGCAAGGTCGCCATACACGGGAACCGCATCAGTCCCTAATTGAATACCTATTTTTTGAAACATACTCAATGTTGAATACCTTCCCATTACCAAGTAGCTGGCGTTATTGTTTTTACTCAAAGGTCCTTCAGCCAAAAGTTCGGTTCCCAAAATTCCAAATTGACCTGTAAGTTCGTGTTTATTGGCATTTCCATTTCTCAATTTCAAATCAAAAACACCCGACATACTGTTACCATATTCGGCAGGAAATGCACTCATAAAGAAGTCGGAATTACCCAATATTTTGTTATTTAAAACAGAAACGGGACCTCCGGTACTCCCTGAAATCGCAAAATGTGATGGATTTGGAATATCAATACCTTCAACTTTCCAAACAATTCCCAAAGGAGAGTTTCCTCGGACAATGATATCGTTTCTTGAATCGTCTGCACCTTGAACACCAGCAAAATTTGACGCCATTCGCGCAGGATCCATTCGAGATCCTGGATAACGATTGGTCTCTTCCACACTAAACTGCTGTGAAGAAACTACAGCCATTTCATTAATTACCTCACCTTTTTTACGAGCAGTAACAACTACCTCTTGTTGCATTTTAATCATTTCTGTCATTGGAACATTAACAATTGTCTCCCTACCAGAATTGACTTCAATGGTTACACTTTTGAATTCATGAGATGGAATTTTTATTTCCAATTCATACTTTCCTACAGGTACATTTTCAATTAGAAACGAACCGTCATCCTTTGACACTGCACGAAATTTTTCAGTGGTATCAGCCGTAATCACTTCCAATTTAGCTCCAAATAAGGGATAATTTGATTCACTATCGTAAATTTTACCCCTAACGTTCTGTACCGGTTGAGCAAAAAGGGTAAACCCGGAAAATAGAATAAACCCAAATAATAAAATAGTTTTCATAGTAGAAATTTTATAATCTAATATTGTTCTCACAATTCCAGACAAAGCAAAAATAAGCTTTTCAAAAAAATTTAAGAATTGACCCCTTAAAACATATTCACAAATACGCTTTAATAGATTTACAAATTGTTTCTGAAAGGCAAATTTGTACATTTTATTGAAAATCAATACAGTGAAAAAGAAAAGTATAAGGATACTGTTTTTATTAAAAATACATTGTTGAAAGAAAATTTCACTTCATCATAAAATCGCTATGATAGTTTTGGTTTTGATTTAATTTTGTCGCAGAAAATTAACACGTGCTTTACAAACGAAGGCTGAGTTTTAATATTTAATTTAAAAAAAACATGTCAAAAAGAAGATCAATAATTAGTTATGATAAATTAACTATCGATCAGAAAAAACAAATTTTAAGAGATTTTCCTGATGGTTACATCAACCATTTAACAACTATTAAAACACCAACAGGGGAAACGTTAGATGCGTTAATTTGGGAAACTGACGAAGTAGTTTATTTGGTTAAAATAAATAAGGTGGCGCCTAAGGCTGCACAAATTGAAGATGATGAAGATGATTTCGAAGACGATTTCGAGAAAGTAGATATCAAAGACGACGATATTGATTCAGATGATGACGAAGAGGAAGATGATTACGATCAACCGGATGAGGAAAGCGATGATGAAGAAGAATTTTAATTGATCTCAATAAAAATATGAGAAGGCTATTTCAAACGAGATAGCCTTTTCCTTTTAAATAAACATTACGAAACGTTGTAATTGAATTATAAATCTAGTTAATCATTCAATTTTAATACGGCCATAAATGCTTCTTGAGGAACCTCTACACGACCTACTTGACGCATTCGTTTTTTACCTTCCTTCTGTTTTTCCAATAATTTACGCTTTCGGGTAATATCCCCTCCGTAACATTTGGCGGTTACGTCTTTCCGTAGGGCTTTTATGGTTTCTCTAGCAATGATTTTCGCTCCGATCGCAGCCTGAATTGGTATTTCAAATTGCTGTCTAGGAATCAGTTCCTTAAGCTTAAGACATATTTTCTTACCTAAATCAAAAGCATTGCTTCGGTGCACCAATGCGGAAAGCGCATCCAATTGTTCGCCATTAAGCAACAAATCCATTTTAATCAAATCAGATGACTTATAACCAATGGGGTGGTAGTCAAATGACGCATATCCACGGGACACCGACTTTAAGCGATCATAAAAATCGAAAACAATTTCAGCCAAAGGCATTTCAAAGGTAAGCTCTACCCTATCTTGTGTCAGATAAACTTGATTGCGCAATTCACCTCGTTTTTCAATGCACAAATTCATGATTTGACCAATATACTCAGCTTTGGTAATAACTTGAGCCTTGATATATGGCTCTTCGATTCGGTCAATTCCTGAAGGGTCAGGTAACTCGGATGGGTTGTTCACAATGAGAGCTTTTTCCTTGTCTTTAGTCATATAACAGAAATAAGAAACGTTTGGAACAGTAGTAATCACTGTCATATTGAACTCGCGCTCAAGACGTTCTTGAATGATTTCCATATGTAACATACCGAGAAAACCACAGCGGAAACCAAAACCTAAAGCGGCTGAAGATTCGGGTTCAAAAACCAAAGATGAATCGTTGAGTTGCAACTTCTCCATAGAGTAACGCAATTCTTCATAATCATCCGTTTCAACAGGATAAATTCCGGCGAAAACCATAGGCTTCACGTCCTCAAATCCTTTAATAGCGGTTTCACATGGTGCAGCTGCTAGTGTAATGGTATCACCTACCTTTACCTCATTGGCTTGCTTAATTCCTGAAATGATATAACCCACATCTCCTGCCCGAACCTCTTTCTTGGGGGTTAAATCCATTTTTAATATGCCTACCTCATCCGCATTATAGTCCCTACCTGTATTGAAAAATTTAACCTTATCACCTTTTGCAATAACACCATTCTTCACCCGGTAGTATGCAATTATTCCCCTAAAAGGATTAAACACCGAGTCGAAAATCATGGCCTGTAATGGTGCTTTTTCATCTCCTGTTGGTGCTGGAATACGCTTAATAACTGCCTCGAGAATTCTATCAACGCCTAGTCCTGTTTTTCCTGATGCCGGAATAATATCTTCCAAATCACAACCAATCAAGTCAATAATTTGATCACTCACTTCTTCAGGCATTGCTCCAGGTAAATCCATTTTGTTAAGTACCGGAATGATTTCCAAATCGTGCTCAAGTGCCAAATACAAGTTAGAAATGGTCTGCGCCTCAATTCCTTGGGACGCATCTACAATCAACAAAGCACCTTCACATGCTGCGATTGACCTTGAAACTTCATATGAAAAATCAACATGCCCCGGAGTATCAATCAAATTAAGAATATAATCTTCACCCTCGAAATTATAATTCATTTGAATCGCATGACTCTTAATGGTTATTCCACGTTCACGCTCCAAATCCATATCATCAAGTGCTTGATTTTGCATTTCACGTTCAGAAATGGTATTGGTTATTTGTAAAAGTCTGTCTGCTAGCGTACTTTTTCCGTGGTCAATGTGCGCAATAATGCAAAAGTTGCGAATGTTTTTCATATAATTTCCAGATATATCCTGAAGGTTAACAAAGTTAGTTTAAAAATTGAAATCTTTTTCGATTACCCGTTTTCGAAAGTCAGAAAACAAGAAAAGGAGGCGAGCCTCCTTTTCTAAAACCTAAACCACTACTACTTATGAAAACCGAACGTTAACAAACTTCAAAACTTTTTAAGTTCTTTAGAATTGTTGTTCTTTTTCTATAACGTTCAAAGCTGAAAAAAGATTACATCAAACTCAAATTTTAACTTTTTTTTCAATTCAGTCACTAAAAGAGTTACTTGTCATTAATAAATAATCAAGAATGTAATCTATGCAATATCCTCAATCTTTATCGTACTTTTGTAAGCATTCATGAAGACTTCGGAATTCTTAAAAAAGTGGGGAGCGCTTAGCGCAATTGATCAAACAGCAAAGGTTTTAGGTAAAACACCAAGTTATGTGCATTGGAAAGGATTGGTGGGTTCGTCGCGAAGTATTTCAGCTGCCGCTCTAGCTGAGCAAGTTCCGGGTCATCAGCTTTTTATTCTCGAAGACAAAGAAACAGCTGCATACTTTCTAAATGACCTCGAAGGTTTATTTCCTGATGACAAACGTATTCTTTTCTATCCGGCATCTTATCGAGTTCCTTATCAATTGGAGGAAACCGATAATGCAAATGTTGTAGCACGAGCCGAAGTTTTAGATCGTATAAATAACGGAACAAATGTTTGGGTCGTAACCTATCCAAAAGCACTTTTTGAGAAAGTACCAACTCAAAAAAAACTAGCAGATAATACGTTAAGAATAGAAGAAGGAAAGTCGTATTCTATTGACTTTATTAATGAGTTGTTGTTAGAATACCATTTTGATCGGGTTGATTTTGTTTACGAACCCGGACAATTCTCAATCAGAGGTGGAATCGTTGATGTGTATTCCTATTCTAATGATCATCCGTTTCGCATAGAATTTTTCGGTGATGAGGTCGACTCGATAAGAACATTTGATGCAGGAAGCCAATTATCAATTGCAACACATCGCTTTTTTAACGTTATTCCAAATGTACAAGGGGCGCTAAATTTAGAAGCCAATGGAAGCTTTTTCGAGTTTCTTGGAGGCAATTGCACCGTCTGGTTATCCTCTTACGAACAGTTAACTACTGTTTTACTTAAGGAATACGAAAAATCTGTTGAAGCGTATAACAAACTGTCAGATACTGTAAGGCATACGATTCCTTCGGCTTTGTACGTTCATCCAAGTGAAATTAAAAAAGAATTAGAAGCACGTTCATTGATTGAATGGGGACCGGAATACCATTTTAAAACAGAATACCAATTTACTTTTGATTTTTTACCCCAACCGAGCTTCAACAAAAACTTCGAATTGTTGCGCAATGATCTGATGCAACGAGCCAATCAAAACTTTACGAATTTAATTTTTTCGAATCAACCTAAACAAATCGACAGGTTGTATCAAATTCTTGAAGATATAGGTGGAGAAGTCACCTTTACACCGATGCATATTGCATTACATGAAGGATTTATAGCTCCGACATTAAAATTATTGTGTTATACAGATCATCAACTTTTCGAGCGATACCATCGCTTCCGCTTAAAAGAGGGTTTTCGGCAAGCTAAACAAGCGTTAACATTAAAGGAGATATACAACCTGCAAAAGGGAGATTATGTTACACACATCGATCATGGTGTAGGCCAATTTTCAGGTTTGGAAACTATTGATGTGAATGGAAAACCCCAAGAGGCGATTCGTTTGATATATAAAGATGGAGATGTTCTTTACGTCGGGATTCACTCGTTGCATCGCATATCGAAATTCACTGGAAAGGAAGGTACCGTCCCAAAAATGAACAAATTGGGAACTCAGGCTTGGACTACCTTAAAGAATAAGACCAAGACTAAAATTAAAGAGCTTGCATTCGATTTAATTCAATTGTATGCGAAACGAAAAAGTCAACCCGGCTTTGCATTTCAAAATGACTCCTATTTACAAAATGAGTTGGAGGCCAGCTTTATGTATGAAGATACTCCTGATCAATTAAAGGCAACTCAAGCAGTCAAGGAAGATATGGAATCTGCTACACCAATGGATCGTCTTATTTGCGGCGATGTTGGTTTCGGAAAAACGGAAGTTGCCATACGAGCGGCATTTAAAGCCGCAACC
>JBILIM010000106.1:0-6125 GCA_044349985.1 Crocinitomicaceae bacterium | reverse complement strand
GGAAAATAAAAAACGGTAATAATCGCCGTCTTTGTTCAAAATACCTTTTTTCATAAGGGAATTCATAAATGACGATCCTTTGGAATTCATGCTTAGCATCACAGAATAGCCCGTTACTTTTGTTTCCTTTATCTTTTCAACCTCAGTTACATTGAAGTTTTCATCCATCACAGACTCAATATAGGTTTCTTTTTGTGTAAATAATCCACCTTCCCTAAATGACAAATCGCCATCCCATGCACTCAAAAATGCCTCTGTCGGAAAACTTATTCTTTTACCTAAGGTAAGTATGTACTTGTATAACGGGGAAGTTTTGTCTTTAATGAATTGCGAAATATCTAGGTGAACATTAACTATCTTTTTCGATTTACTATCGTAATTAAAATCTACACCACCCTTTTTTAGGGAAATATTTAAAGGTTTTGAATTGCGAATGTATGTCTTCACTTTAAACCTGATTGAATCACTGTCATGGGCAAAAATAGCTGTTTCAATACCATTTTCTTTGAGCGCTTTCCAATTGGAATACGCAACTAACTTTTCATCCTTGAATAATTTTTCATTTAAAAATGCTCTCCATGAAGGTGAGATGTCATCGCGTTTTGCGCCCATTACACGCTGATAAACGGAGCTAAAATTAGCTCCTTTATATATGAGAATAAAGTCGCTACTGTAGCTGAGGTAAATTTTACCTTTGGGATATTTATAGATTTTTCCATAAGTTCCAACAGAATCTTTTATAGTGGCGAGCTTTTGAATCCTACTGATTCCTTCGAGAATTTTTGAACTGTCGGCAAGGGGTACTACACAACCGATATTTCCGTTTTCATTAGCGAAAAAGTACACGGGATTTTGCAAGTCAAGACCGTATAATTTACCTTGACTCAAAATAAATTCATAGGTGAGCAAATCTCTGTAAGGAACCTTATTGAATTGCAGCATACTGCTGGTTTCCCTGGCGAGGTCTAATACATATGCACGGCCGATGAAATCATCTTCAGGAAGCCGGTCTTCAATTCTGGGTTCTTCTGCTGTATCAGTGAAAAAGGGCCTAACAATCAGAAAAGCAATTAGCCCGATAGACAGTATAATTATAAGTGTAAATTTTTTGAACATGATCCTTACTTCGTAATCACATACAAGCTGTTTAATAAATCCAACAGATACTTTCCAGAGTTTTCGAAGCTGCCTTGATAATTGTATTCCAAATTGAATTGGGTTCCATTAATAGAGGTTTTTGAAGAGGTAAGTTCCATTATTCCTGTTTTTCCTCTCATGGCATCTATGATTTCATTTTGACGTGCATTGAAGAAGTCTCGTGGAAAACGATCAATTGCATTTGCCCAGTCAATTTGTGCATACATAAATCCGCTTTTCTTCGATTTCTTGGCATCTTTCTTAGAAATACCTTCAGCTCCATATCCCGAAGAATGATTCAGTGCTAAATCTTCATCATTCGTAAAGATAAAAAGTCCATTTTTACTGATCATATACAAAGGCGCAGCACCCAAAATGGCATCTTCATAAACCCAATATTCACCCATATCTTTGAAGCGCGAGGTCAAACGAGAAAGGTGTTTTAAAACTTTCATTGGGATGTCTCCACGTTCAGTAGTGAAGCCAATAGTGAAGATAGGCATATCCTCTTCAGCTTCTTCTTCTGTTTCACTGTATTCAAATGTTTCCTCATCGTAATCAAAAACGATTTTGGTCGTCTTGACCTTTTTAATTCCGTTAAAAGAGCCAAACATACTACCCTTATAGGTGCCAAAAAGGGCATCTTTATTTACAAATTCATTAATGAGTTCCAAGGTTAAAACGTTCGCTGAAATCTGCGGATCCTTTTTATCCTGGAGCATCGGCATAATAATTTTATAGGCTTGCTCATACGCCTCACGCATGTTTACATTGTAGGTGAAGTATGCTGTATTGCTCTTAGGAATATACTTGATAACATTCTTATCAAACTTAGAGTCATTCATTTTCTCATAAATAGACCCTAGCTTTTCGCCATACTTCGCATCCATTACAAATTGAATATTGTTGTCGTTCAAAAGCAAGTCACCAAGCAACACATTTTCGTTATAAATTTCACGAATGTCATCATAAAGATTGGGGAACATGGTTTGGAAATACCACAGTCCGTTGGCCTTCTGAATGTTTCTGGAATTATCGAGATAAAAGACACCCTCTGATTCATGGGTAAGTTGTTGAGCAAATCGAGGGTCTGCTGTTTTTAAATTGATATGAGATACAAGTAAATCCTCACATAGATTTTTCAACAGTTCTGCTTGCATTTCCATTTGAACACTATCACGCAATTCAAAATAATTTTTTTGATTTGGGTCCATTTCATCGATAATGGGCACATCATCAACCGAAAGGTCATAATATTCCATATCCGATTCTTCGGGAAGTTCATCAATAAAATCTTCTTCCAAACCTGGATCACTTACATAATTTATCCAAGGATATTCAAGTCCTCTGGAGTACCAAATGGAATCGGTTTTATCTGCTATACGTTCTTCGGTCGGTTCAATTCTAACAAGTAAGGCTGACGCATCTTTTATTATAAGGTTATTGAAAAATGAACCATAAAATTCAACCCCTTCAAAGGGACTTTCCAGTTTCTCAAAATCATCAAAAACAACAAAAAGTTGCTCTTTGTCTTTTATACCGAAAGTGAAGCCACTTATTTCATAATCTTCTGTTTTGCCGTAAAAAACATTCAATTTTTGATCAAAATCCAATCCGGCATCTTTCAGTGTTTTGTTGGAAGTAGAACCATCGAACAGCTCTTGCTGAACTTCTTCCATAAATTCATATTTGACCAAGTCATCTATGGAAATTTTTTGCAATAATTTGATGTTGTTGACACTAAAAACAGTAACGGCTTCTTTCGGGATTAAATCCTCTGAGAATTGAGAAAAAATGTGCCCAGTTAACAACAAACAGGCGCCAAGAATAAAGTGCTTCATGAGCGGATACAGATCACGTATTAATATATCGGTTCTGACAAAATTAAGAAATTAAATATTCTAATTTTTGTTTGGAACAAGATAGATTGTATTTTCCAATAAATTGGCATTTTGACTCAATGCGTATGGATTTGTTTTAATCATAACATTGAGATAATTTTTTGAAATGGTAGCCGATGCATTATCGCATTTTAACACATTTCGGGGAAATCTAGAAATGGAAGTATAGGTACCCAATTTCAACAATTCGATATCTTCAGCTGAAAGTTCTTTAGCCTTTTTAACGGTTATCTCAGGAATTGAACGCACCAATTTGGAACCGTCCCAACTTAGCCACGTATGCTCAAGCTCTGGAATATCGGTCTCATCCGATTCGTCTTCAATTGCATTTTTTAAACCATCCTGCAACTCGGTGACACTTTCAAAATCACAAGTAAGTCTGAAAAAGAAATTCAAAAAATCAGACTCAATAGTTACGTTGGATACCCCTTCCTGATTTTCTAAATTGGTTTTAAACGACGAAATTTTTGTTTTTAACTCATCAATTGAGGGAACTTTTTTGCCATCTAAGCTGTCGAGACTTAAGATGGTGTTTACACGAGTTTTACTTGAACTTAAATTCAATGTATACTTAAATGTACCGCTTCCATCTGCATTTAAAGAAATATCATCAATTATTTCGAGACAAGAACTTAACCCGAAAACTAAAAAAAGGATTAGGAATGTTTTCAAAATTCGCATACAACAAAATTAAGCATTTCCTTTGTCAAAAACAGTACCAAATCAAGCTTCCAATTCTTTTAGAATGGTATTTACATCTTCTTCGGTAGCACTCAATTTTTGTTTACAGAATTGAATCAAAACTGCTGCTCTTTTTACCTTTTCTGACAATTGGTCGACGGTTATTGCTCCATTTTCCATTTCATTTACAATGTTTTGTAATTCCGAAAATGCCTCTTCGTAGGTTCCCGTGGGTGTGGTGTTTTCAATCATTTTTATCGATTTCTATTATTTCAGACTTAATGGTAAGGTCTGCTGTTTTTGTAATTAGTGTTTGTCCAGTTTCAATTTTTGTATTAAAGTTTAATGCCTTTCCATTAAGTGTAGTTATACTGTAGCCTCGTTTCAAAATATGAATAGGATTCAACAGGTCAATATGCTTTTCAAGCTGGTTCAGTTTATTTAATTCATCAGCTGCAAATCTGTGGATCTGTTTTTTAGTTGTTTCATTGTATTCTGCGATTTTAAGTGCTTCATTATGCAACTTTTGTTTGAGCAATTGATGAATAACCGATTTCTGATTGTTTATGCGCTGCACATTTAAGGGTATGCTTGATTTTGCGGTTAACGATACTTTTTGACTTAATTCCCTCAAATGATTTATTGCCTTGCTCCTATAAAGTTGCGTACTTGACTTGAATGCACGTAACTCTTGATTGAAATTATTGTTTTCGAATTGAAGAAGGTTTTTACAGTATTTCTTCGATGTCAATACTGCTTCTTTCAGAGGAATTGCAAAATCATGAAACGATTGAATGAGGAAATCGGCTAACTCTGTTGGTGTAATTGCGTTCCGGTATGCAATCATTTCAGCGACAGTGAAATTGGTAGAATGACCGATTCCAGTCAAAATAGGCAATTCAAAACGTGCTATCGCGCGGCACAGCTCATAATTATTGTAACAAGACATACCAACCTCACCCCCACCACCGCGCACAATCACTACAACGTCGAAATGATGTTTTACTTTATGGATGTATTCCAATTGTTTTTGAATTGAGCTTACCGCTAAATCACCTTGTAAATAGGCAGGAAATAACATGGTAAAAAAACGATAGCCCCAGGGGTTTTCATTCAAAACCTTCATAAAGTCTGATAGCCCTTTGCTGGAATCAGCAGAAATTATCGCAACACGCTTAGGAAGTAAAGGAAACGATTGCAATTGATTTTTATTCAACAATCCTTCTTCATGCAATCGTTTGAGTGTAGCCTCTCGTTCCTTCTGTAATTCTCCTAAAGTAAAACTGGGGTCAATGTCTAAAATTTGCAGTGTCAAACCATAGATCTCATGATATACAATCTTTACCTGCATTAAAAGTGTCGTTCCCTCTTTAATAGGCTCCTTAACGACCTCTCTAAATTTTTGATTGATTTTCGTTAACTGCGCATTCCAAATGGTACCATTTATTTGGGCCACAATGCTATCGTTTTCCTTTTGAACCAACTCTGGAAAAGCATGGCCGCTTGGATAACTGTTTAATTTATGCATTTCAGCTTTGACCCAATAGGTGTTTTGATAGCGATTTTCAATTGTTGTTCGAATCGAATGCACTACTTGCTTAAGCGTAAAAATGGATCTTTCCTCAGGCATATTAATAATCGCAGGGTATGCTGTTTCATTCTCAACGAATGCGCATATAAATAAAGTTGCTTGCCTAAAGTTAAAAAATATTTTTTCCTGAAAACTTAAAGGATAGAACAGAAATTAATTTTCGATATGCAGGATTTCCAGTTTACCGACTTTCAAAAAGTATCGTCCTTTTTTATTGGAGGCGTCGTTTTGCATTCTGAAGTCTATTTCCTGCTGAGTAAGATAGGAAAGTCCAGTTGTAATCGGATGAATGGGATTGTTCAATGCAAGTTGATTCACTTTGTGAACAGGTGCTTCTTGAACGTAATCATTTGAGCTGATGACTGTTTCTTTTGGTAATTTAAAGATTTCAGGGTTCATTACGGGCGCCTTTTCTTCCAGAAAATCAGCAGTATCTATCGCGATATGTGCATCAAACACGTTTGTATAATTGAGCGTATCCCAAGGCATAGTTTGCGAAACGGTATACGTATAATCCTTGGACAAACCATCTACCCAATTGTTTTCAGTTGACACCTCATCCTTTTCTTGTATCGATGCTTCAGCATTTAAAGGCGCTAGCTGTTTTTCAGTTGCTGCATTCTGAGTAGCAGATTGGATTTTTTCAGTATTCCGGTTCCAATTGAACATAAGGAGGCAAGCAAGGCATGCTGCTGCCGCAATTATAGGCCATAACAACCTGGTTTCTTTTCGCTTTAAATCAGATTTGTTGGGATATTTTAACTTATAATCCGCTTCTAAATGCACCTTTGCTAACCATTTCAGTTCACTTTGGA
>JBILIM010000105.1:0-6150 GCA_044349985.1 Crocinitomicaceae bacterium | reverse complement strand
AAAGAAACGTTGCTGTTGATGTTTCCGTTCAAGGCCAACTCTAGACCGTACATATAGGCTTTATTGGAATTAGTCGTAGCGACAACTCTACTCATTACACCATCATATAGAATAGAATCTTGCCCATTAAAAGTAAAGTTTCCGGTAGATAGAGCATTACGATATAAAGTGTAGTAACCTGTTGCTGATGCGGTGAGCCAACTTCCGAATTTGTTAGAAATGCCAATTTCTCCATTGTAGGTGTATTCGGGTTTTAATGTTGGGTTCGGCACAGTGATTATGCCTGGAGCAGAGTCAAATACTTTACTTAAATCATCCACATTTGGAGCCCTAAATCCTGACGAAACAGATGCAGTTACTCGGAAATCTTCAGTTGGCATGTAAATCAATCCAAAGTTTCCATTAAGTGCGTTGTTTTTTTGTGTTGCCTCATTAAAAGGAAAATTAAAAAACGAAGTGTCTGTAAATTTTGCATTTAAGTTGACGTTGGAAAAACGCAAACCATCGTTTAAGATTAACTTATCCGAAATTTCCCATGTATGAGTCGCGTATATTGCCAACGAATGCATGTTTGCACCACCTGAAGCATATCGGGTATTAAGTGGTGTTTCTTCTCCGGTAACTATATTTTTGGAAAATGCGGTTGAAGTAACATCATTATACCAACCTTCAAAACCATAACGAAGTTCATGATCTCCTATTTTTTTTGCGAAATCAAAGTTTGCAGTAAGAATATCAAGGTTTTCTATACGGTGGTTCAACCCATCCGTTTGGTACCTTCTGTCCAACCTACTTTCTTCAATTTGCTGATATCCCAAGATAAAGCGTGCATTGTCATACGCCAAAGTTTTGTTCGATAACCCCAAAGAATAGGAAGCCAAGAGTCTTTTCTGAGGACCATAGTACCACTCCGCAAATCTCGGTTTTCCGTCAGAAGTCAGCGTTAGGCGGTCATAACGGTCGACATTTGACGAATTTGAGAACTGCAAATTTACGACGTGTTTAATGTGTTCATTTTGCTGATAAAGGAACTTTTGTAGAACATCATATTGAGCATAACCCGACCCAACTTGTAAATTGGTGTCCGTATTTATAATGGTAGAGTCCATTCCATTGATGCGCTCCACATACCAAGGTCTAGCTCCAAAACTACCTACTTCAGGTTCACGATTGGCACCCTGACGCAAATCACCAAAATTGGAATACGTAAAAGAAGTTAACGATCCGAATTTTTTACCCCCAACCGAAACGTTGGCATGAGCCGCATAACCCGAAACAGCCGACATGTATCGGGTATAGGCATTGGCTTTAATTATGGGTTTGCCATTTGTTGATAAAAGCGGGTTTTTGGTAGTAAAGGACATTACCCCACCCAATGCATCGGATCCATAAACAACCGATCCTGGACCAAATAAAATTTCTACGCGATCCATGATGGAATTATCTATAGAGATTACATTCTGTAAATGCCCGCCACGATAAATGGCATTGTTCATTCGAATGCCATCAACTACAATCAATACTTTATTTGCTTCAAAACCTCTAATTATAGGTGACCCACCTCCCAATTGAGATTTCTGAACCATTACATTACCAGAATTTGCAATGACATCTGCCGTGGACGTCTGATTCATGTTTTGAATTTCAGATGAACGGATCACTTGAATTTTTTGTGCTACGTCTTTCTTTTTTTCCTCGAATTTACTTGCAGAAATCACCACTTCATCCAGCGTGTTCGTGTTTTCTTTCATAATTACGGTGATTTCAACACTTGACAATTGATTGTCATCAACAGTAAGAGTAGCCGTTAAATAATTTGGGTGTTTCAGAGACAGTATTTGTTTACCCATATTTCCGAGTGTGATAATTCCCGCACTCGATGACTTGGCAATCAAAATGCTATCATTGATTTTATAAACTTCAACGCCGGTAATCGGTTGAAGATTTTGGTCCAGAACACTAATATTCTGGGCTTGCGCAATAAAAAAACAGCACAAGCATACCATAAGTAAGCTTATTTTTTTCATTTTAAGAATTCTTAGTTAATAAACATATACCCTTTCTTTCTTTGAGAGCGGCATTTTGTGTTTACTAAGAATATTTCGGTGGAGGGGTGTCCAAGGTTGATTCAACAGACTGAAAAAAATTCATGTAGGCAAAAACCGTTTTCGTATTGATCGATTCAAAATGGATGGCGGGTTTGACGCAGTTGAATTGAATACAATAAAACTGCTTGTTCAATTTAAACCAATGTGCAATGGGATTATTAGGCTGATCTTCTCCTAAACGATTCGCAACCGTTTGACCTAATTTTGCGAACAACACTTCTTCTTGGGTATCCGATATACAGTTTAAAATGGAAAATCCATTTTCATCCTTCATCTTATAAACCACGTCATACAACCTACCTTTTAATTTGAACTCATTTTTTTTGAGCCAATTTAACTTTGCTATTTGGTGGTCACTAAACTTGAACGTGGTCAGGGAATCTTTAGGAACCCCTTTTTTTAAAAGGGTTTTAATTTCTTTTTTAATTTGATAATGCGAAAGCTCAAAATAGCCCACAAATCCTATGATTTGCCATACGATAATACTAAAAAGTAAAAACGATACTAATTTACGCACACCTAAAATTATAAAATTTAACAATTACAAGTGCTTTCTTAAAAACAATAGTTGAGCTGCTAATATCGTAAATAGTTCAAAGCTTGTTGTACTTCTGTATCCAAAGCATTCATAATGCTGAAATAACCCGTTTCTAACCAGATTTGTCGAGCAATCTCGGCTTTTAGAGTCTTGATAAAGAGTGCCTTACTTTTTGAATTTTTTATTTTTTCCTGAGCTATACCAAAATCATACAGGGAAAATTTAGTGAAGTCGGCCAATAAAGCATCTGTAACTATAAATGATTGGTTGAATGCTTCAAAACTTGACCAGGAATGACTCTTGTTGTAAACGTAATCAAATGCATACGCATTGAATGCCCCTGTATATCTTAATTTTTTGTAGTACTCACTCATTCCTGAAGTATCAAGAGGTACAAATACATCCGGCATGATGCCGCCACCCCCGTATACAATTTTACCTTTTGGTGTTTTGTACTTCAAAGAGTCATTGAAAGCACTGCTGTCAGGCGCGAACAATTCTCCATTTTCCAAGCCTTCCAAGTAACTTTCGTAGTATTCTTCGTAACCTTCATCGTATGGTTTTTGAATGCAGCGACCTGTTGGTGTATAATACCTGGCAATGGTGAGACGAAGTGAACTTCCGTCACGCAATTGGATATCCTCCTGAACCAATCCTTTTCCAAAGGAACGCCGTCCAACAATGGTTCCGCGGTCGTTATCCTGAATTGCACCGGCTAAAATCTCACTGGCTGAGGCAGAATTGGAATTGATGAGCACAGAAACAGGCATTTTTTCCAAGCTTCCTGAGCTCGTAGCGAGATAAATTTCCTCTGGCATGCTTTTGCCTTTGGTTTTTAAAAGGGGGACTTTATTCGGAAGAAATTCGTCTGCAACCTCAATAGCCGATTGTAAAACACCGCCTCCGTTATCTCTAAGATCCAGAACGAGTTTTTTCATTCCTTTTGCTTTCAAAATATTGGCGGCATTTCGGAATTCTTGACCGGTTAAAACGGAGAATTGATCGATTTTTATGTAACCCGTTGTGGGGTTCATCATATAGGCAACAGAAACAGATTCCAATGGAATGCTACCGCGTTGAACGTTTACCTTGAAAACCTTATTTTTTCTTTTAACCTCGAGATTTACAAAAGTGTTTTCAGGTCCTTTGAGAAGCGCCATCACACTGTCATTGGTTATGTGAATACCCGCTACTTTTTTGCCGTTAACTTTGATTATTTTATCTCCGGATTTGATACCGACTGCGGCCGATGGTGATCCTTCGATAACATTGGTTACACAAATGGTATCCCGAAACAAGAAAAAACGAATGCCGATACCACCAAATTTTCCTTCGATAGACTCGTTCATTTTAGCCAGATCTTTAGCTGGAATGTAAGCACTATGTGGATCCAACTGGAGCAACATATCGGAAATCGATGCTTCGAAAAGATCCTCTGCCTTCACTGTATCCACATATTTTTTATCCAGGATATCCAAAATTTCCATCAATTTCTGGAACTTTTCGTTGCCATAATTCACAGAAAGTTCTGAACCATTGGTTGCAATTTTATAACCCAACCACGTTCCGGAGGCGAGGACAATAGCCAAAATCAATGGAATAAGGTAGGCGTATTTAGATTTATTCTCCATCGATTAGGTTTTCAATTTGAATGACTTCAACTCCAGCGCTTTGCAGAAAATCGATACCTGCAGTATCCTTGTAGGGATCTTTGTAAACCACCCTTGAAATTCCTGCTTGCAAAACGAGTTTGCTACAATCTTTACAAGGCGATAAGGTCAAATACAAGGTGGCACCTTTACAGTTATTGGTCGATTTGGCAACTTTAAGTATGGCATTTGCTTCGGCATGTAAAACATACCAATGTGTGTTACCTTCATGGTCTTCGCAACAATTTTCGAAACCACCCGGTGTTCCGTTGTAGCCGTCGGAAATGATCATTTCATCTTTGACGATGAGCGCGCCTACCTTTTTACGTTCACAATGCGAAAGTTCGGACCATGATGCTGCCATGCGCAAATAGGCACGGTGATAACGAAGTTGCTTAAAATCTATGGGTGTTGACATGATGCTTGAATACCATTGCAAAAATAGTAAATGTAATGGTTTGGGAAGCTAAAGATTTGATCTCTTTAAATTGGATACAACTTCTTGCTCTAGTAATCCAATTTCAATATTCCTTCCCCTTTTCTTGCAAGAGCTTAAAGGCTTCAGGCCAGCTTGGTATAGTTTCCGATTCATAACCGTAAGTTCGGCCGGTAGCAATTGTATGAAAAGCTTGCATGGCTTTAAGATGTGCGCCCCCACGCATGAAGTTGAGCATGTCTTCCCGACTTTCCCAAGCTGTCAAGGTGCATTGAAAGCCTTTAATTCTTTTCACCTGGCAAAATTGAATGCCTTTGGCTTTGCGTGCTTGTTCAAAAGAGGGGATGGCTAACCTCCAAAATTTGATAAAGCTTAGTATTCCTTTAGGTTTTAGGCCGGTGATGGAGATGTAACTCATGTATTATCTTTTTTCTTAAAGTTAAAGAAAAATAAAAGGCTAACATTACGTTGAGCATTTAGAACTTCCACGCTGCGAAATATGCAGCTATAACACTACCATTTAGTATGCAACTATCAAATAACTTAAAGATTAAACGTTGTGTAACATTGCTGGGATATTGTGCCGCCTTTATGGGGATCCAAATTTCTTCTTCTGAAAACGGGTCGTTGTTTTTATACTTTTCGCCTAATACCTCAAAATGCGGCCTATCGTCCAAAATAAAGTTAGAATTGGGAAGCCACTCGTTGTAAATGTATTGGAAAAAGGAAGCCACCTCTGGACCTGAGTTCATACCCTTGTAATCGAATACGGCATAAAGTCCGCTTGGTAAAATTAAAGTTTCCAATTCAACTGGCACATTATTCAGGTTTGCAACTTCAACGGCAGCCCATCTTTCAAATTTGTTCGTAGGATTGAAAGTATTAAAATGAGTTGATTTGTATATAGCAAGTGAGATTAAGTCACTTGACACTTTATTTTTTATTTCTTTCCTTCTTGGCTTAAAACTACCCCATAGCTTCCCAATTCTGTGGTCAGTATAACTCATTTCCATTCGTTTACCAACTAACTTTTTTTCATCTATTTTTTCAATTCTTGGAGTCATTCTTATGAATTTATCAAAACGAAAAAAGGGTACATCTCTGTACCCTTTCTGCTCCTCCTCTTGGGTCCCGCACATGCGGGAGACCCTCTGATTAATCCCGCAGGTGCGGGACTCTAACCAACTGAGCGAGTTCGCCCCAGGGGATAAAATCAACTTGACAAAGTTGAGTAATGAATGTTCGGGATTTTTGTTTTTTAATATACCGTTCCAAACGTATAGCGGTAATTTCGTCTTGCACACAAAATACAGCTGCCAATTCCCAATCACTGGTTCTTCCGGTGTATTTATCTTTAGCATTGGAATTATGCTGTTGCAACCTTACCCATGGATTTTTGGAATACCCAATATAATATTT
>JBILIM010000104.1:0-6154 GCA_044349985.1 Crocinitomicaceae bacterium | reverse complement strand
AGGAAAAAACACCAAGACCTCCAAGAGTTCATCAGCAAAAAGATAAACCAACCAAAGAAGAGAAGGTGGTTTCAGCCAAAAACAAAGGAAAAAAAACGTGGTTTGGTAAAAGAAACAGGTATTGATTACCCATTCTTTTTGAAGATAAATCCGTTTTCTATTGTTAAATCCGATGCTACATTATTGGTGTAGAGGGATCCCGTACCTAAGCCTTGTGGTAACTTATTTTGATATTCTGCTGCAAATTGCGCAATAGTGTTTAAGCCAATATTAGACTCTAAAGCGGAGGTCATCCACCAATCAATGTTATGCTTTTCTGCGAGATGAATCCATTCTTTTGAACCAGAGATTCCGCCATGCAAGCTTGGTTTCAAAATGATAAATTGTGGTTTTATGTTGGTAAGAAGTTGTTCCTTTTCTTGTAGATCGATAATTCCAATTAACTCTTCATCTAGCGCGATAGGAATAGGCGTATGCCTACAAAGTTCAGCCAGGAAATCCACCTGACCCGGTTTTATGGGTTGCTCAATCGAATGGATGTCAAATTGATCTAGAACATGAAGTTTTTCTAATGCTTCAGTCTTTTTAAATGCGCCATTGGCGTCCAATCTGATGGTAATATTAGAGGTGTCGTAGCGTTTGCGAATCGTTTCAAGAATCTGGATTTCCTTTGCCCAATCTAAAGCACCAACCTTTAATTTGATGGTATTAAATCCGTTGGTGATTTTATCCTCAACTTGCTCCAACATATAGGAGGCATCACCCATCCAAACGAGTCCGTTAATTGCGATTTTTTGTTTCCCCGAAGTAAATTCATTATGAAAATATACTTGTTTGCCGCCATTCAATAAATCGAGATAGGC
Organism: Crocinitomicaceae bacterium; assembly: GCA_044349985.1. Classification (GTDB taxonomy): domain Bacteria; phylum Bacteroidota; class Bacteroidia; order Flavobacteriales_D; family Crocinitomicaceae; genus M0103. The sequence goes on along the minus strand of JBILIM010000104.1, from coordinate 5,291 downwards.
ACTTTCCAATCCAAAAAGTATCGATGGAAAAGCTTTGATGTCTGGATTCGCTTCGACAAATGACTCAAGCGTTGAATCCACTTTTTCTTCGATGAAATATGCGAAAAGCTTAATGTAATGGTAAACCTTTTTTTCAAATGTTGTCTTTTCTTGGAATTCAGGTGACAACCCTTCAATAACACTTATTTCTCCTATTCCTTTTCTTCCTTTTTTTTCCAAAGTTAAGATCCAACTTGCCTTTTCATGTAAATACCCCCGACTTGTTCCGGCAGGAATTTTAAATGTTAACGGAAGAAACTGAATAGAATAGTTCACGTTTTACGAAAAAAGAATACCAATAAAAAATAACAAAGCTGATAGAAAGGTACTTAGCGCAACTTTCATCAATTCTGGATCATACATTTTGGCATCCTTGATTTGCATTACTTGCCTCAAGTGAAAAATTAAATAGAGCGAAGGGAGCAATCCAAGTCCTGCCAATTCTTTACCTGTTGATGAAATAAAATAAGTCAAAAATCCAATTCCACCAGCAATAAGAAAAAAGTGATAAACTTTAGACATGTTTGGCCCGAGCAATACAGCTAATGTTCTTTTGTTACATTTTGCGTCATTTAACCGATCTCTCATATTGTTGAGATTGAGAACAGCCGCGCTCAAGAGTCCAATCCCGATTGCACCAAAAATTAACGAATAGTCAAACGTTTTGGCGTAAAATGGATAAACCCCGAGAACACTTACACCTCCAAAAAATAAGAGAACCATTAAATCCCCTAATCCGTAATAGCCGTAGGCTCTTTTACCCATTGTGTATGTTATACCAGCAATTACGCATAAAATCGCAAGGACCAAATAAAAATAAACAACTGCAGATGGTAAATTAACGGAGCCAATAAAAATCAATGCAGTTGCACAAATAAGACTTAATACACTTGTAATTACAATTGCTTTTTTCATTTGTGTGGGTCCAATTTTTCCGGATTGAACACTTCGTTCGGGACCAATTCTTTGTTTATTGTCAGTGCCTTTTAAACCATCTCCGAGGTCATTAGCGAAATTTGATATGATTTGAAAAAGAACAGTGGTAATTATAGCAAGTACAAAAACAGGCCAAGACCAAAATCCTTGGGCGTAAGCAAAGCCCGAACCAAGAATAATTCCTGACAGCGATAGCGGAAGCGTTCGGGGTCTTGCAGCCTCTACCCAAATCTTTAGATTTCCTTTGATCATTGTTAATTCTGTTTAGTTGACGATAACGTGAGAATTGATACAGCACAAAGCTAACGATTTTCCTCTCGTTATTGTTCGTGATAATTTCAATCAAATGTTTACTTTTGATTAAAAAACAACATGCAGGTTTTAACAGCAAAGGACCTTCACGAAAAAATGAAACAGTCTAACGATTATGTAATTGTTGACATCCGTGAACCTTATGAATGTGAAGTAGGTCGAATAGCGTCAATTCATATTCCTATGGGAGAGTTGATTGCAAGGCAGGATGAACTTAATGATGATAAGAAAATTGTCCTGATGTGTAAATCAGGAAAAAGGGCTGAAGCAGCTGCCAACCTTTTAACAACTGAATTTAATAAGTACAATATTTACGTGCTTGAAGGAGGGATTTCAGCATGGCGTGATTCAGTGAATCCAGATTTAAAAATTGATTAAAATGATAGAACTTTTTGAACACATCATACATTTGGATTTCCCTTGGATATTTTCCAATTATGGGACTACTATTTATGTGATATTATTTCTAGTTATTTTTATCGAAACAGGTTTGGTTGCAATGCCTTTTCTTCCTGGAGATTCATTACTTTTCACGGCAGGATTGTTCGCGGCATCAGGAGAATTGAATTTAACAGTAGTTTTGATTTTATTATTTATTGCAGCCGTTTTAGGTGATAATTGCAATTATTGGGTGGGGCGTAAACTTGGTTTAAAAATATTCAGTTATAAATTTAGAGGAAGAACATTGGTAAAGAAAAAATACCTTGATCAAACTGAAGTTTTTTTTGAGAAAAACGGAGTGAAAGCAATTATTATGGCCCGTTTTGTGCCCTTCGTCCGAACCTTTGCACCTTTTGCAGCAGGTATTGGACAAATGGATTATCGACGTTTTTTCCTTTTTGATGTAATAGGGGGGTTTTTATGGATTTTCAGCCTTACTCTTGCAGGATACATGTTAGGCGAAGTAGAATGGATAAAGAAAAATATTGATTTGGTCTGTCTTGGAATAATTTTTCTTTCAATTTTGCCAATGCTGATAGGTTTTGTAAAATCAAGGTTATCTTCTGGAAATGGATAAATATGGATTGATAGGGAAATCTCTTGCACATTCCTTTTCAAAAACATTTTTTGAGCATTTTTTTGAGGAAAATCAAATCAATGCAACTTTTCAAAATTTTGAGTTGAACACCATTAATGAAGTTTACAATGTTTTCAATCAAAACCCAAAAGGCTGTTGTGTAACCATACCCTATAAGGAGGAAATCATTCCATTTATGGATGAGCTTTCTAAAGAAGCTGAGGAAATTGCTGCGGTAAACGTTATCCAATTCAAGGATAACAAAATTATAGGACACAATTCGGATGCTTATGGTTTTCAGCAATCCATAAAGCCTTTTTTAACCAATAAGCACGAAAGGGCAATCGTTTTCGGCACTGGAGGGGCATCAAAAGCTGTTTCGTATGTCTTGAAAAAAATAGGTATTGATGTTATCTTTATTTCACGAAATCCGAACACGAACCAATTCTCCTATTCAGACATCAATGAAAACATGCTCAAGGCGTGCAAGTTGATTGTTAATTGCACACCAGTTGGCACTTTCCCCAATATAGAAGATAGCCTTATGTTTCCGAGTAAGTTTCTCGGGGCAGACCATTTGGTTGTTGACCTCGTTTACAACCCTGAAAAAACCCAATTATTAAAAGAGGCTGAGCTAAAAGGTTCCACAATTCTGAATGGTTCCTCAATGCTTAAGCACCAAGCCATTCGTGCATGGGAAATCTGGAACAATTCTAAATTTTCTTAAATTCGGTTGGCATGGATTTAGAAAAATGGATTTCAGAAGGTGAACATGAATCACAAGATTTTAAGTTCAGGATTGACGATCAGAAGAAAATCGCCAGGACGTTGTGTGCTTTTGCAAACACGGTTGGTGGTCGATTGCTTATTGGTGTCAAAGACAATGGCAAAATCTCTGGATGTTTTCCTGAAGAGGAATTTCATATGATCGAAGGCGCATCCAATTTGTATTGTCGCCCGAAAATTGAGTTCGATTCTTTTATTTGGCAAGATGACCATAAACTCGTTCTCATTATTGAGGTTGCTCCTGTAAAAGAAAAGTGCGTTACCGCATTGGATGAAAACAATCGGTTTAAATCCTTTATCCGTGTAAAAGACAATACAGTAGTTGCAAGTAAAATTCTTGTTAAATCTTGGAAAATGAAGTCAAATGTTATTGCTAAGCCTGTTAAGTTCGATTCGGATGAACGAGGATTATTAACATTACTAGCTGATTTTGAATACCTTACTCTAAGCCAGCTTTACAAAAAGTCGCCTTTAAACAAAAACAAAATTGATTACTTGCTGACTTGTTTTTTATGTTGGGAGGTGGTTAAAATTGTTTATCTTGAGAATAAAGTTCTATTTACTTTGATTTAATTTTTACTTTTTGTCATAAAATATCTTAAAACTAAACTTTGTTTGAGCATTATTGTTTAAGTTTAGAAACAATTTAAATAACAAATACAAATGGGAAGACCACCAACAAGACCGGCAAGATTAAAAGATGGCTTTTATATAGAGGTGAAAACACAGGGAAGTTCTGCTGTTTTAGTTCGAAGAGATACAAAAGAACAAATGATTATGGCTGCTGAAGATTATTCTAGAACGAAAGATGTAATCATCAAAGGTGAAATGAGAAATGATAAATGGATTGATAGTTAATAAACTTTCGATTCTTAAACTTGAAGCCCGGTGAGGGCTTTTTTATTTTAAATGAATTTTATGGGAAGATTTCGTTTTGTTTTTTGGGTGATTTTGTTTTCAGTTTTACTTTCCGTTATTCCAATTTTGTTTTTAAATGGACTGCCTGAAATTGGAAAAATTTTCGGTGTAATACTAATTGTTTCTTTATCTGTAGCTTTATGGATATGGCGGAAGCAAACAATTAGGCAAATAGTCTACAAACAAAGGGTACGGTTAAACACAAACGATCGGTTTTGGTTAAATGCCAACGTTAGCTTTTATAAAAATCTGAACCCTAAAGAAAAGATGGTATTTGAGGACCGACTCGGATTAATCTTATCAAATGTTCAAATAACCTATAAAGATGGAAATCTGCCGGATAGAGTTGAAGCAATTTCTTTGTCCGCACTTGCTACTATCTTTTTATGGGATTTACCGCTGTTTGTTTTCGAAAATTCACATTGGATTATTGCAAATGATAACAATGTCGAAAAATCAAATTTTTCTTATGCATTCTCATTAGAGGAAATAAAAGAAAAATTGAAACTTAAAATAATGTTTAAGGATTTGAACGATATGAATCTATCTAAAGTTGATTTAGGTTGTTTGGGAAATTTCCTATCAGATTTAAACGTCAGATATAATAATAAGACACCCAAAGCATCCTATGAAAATCAGTTTTGGATTTTTTTTATAAAATTTTTAAAAGATTCTGAAAACAAAAATCCGAACATTTCAAATAAATAAAAGTAATTGTAAATACTTGTTAATTAGGTCTTTCGATATAACATTTAGTAACGATTCTATTTTTTTTGAAACCTTTTTTAACACCTTTGGTATACCGTTTTTTGTCATTTAGTTCATTTTTTTTCAAAAAGGTCTTGTTAAAAAGAAATAAGTGATTAACTTTGCAACCCCGTTCGAACGAGAAAGGGATTAAAAAAGAGGGATAAGGAGAAGAGAGAGAGAAAGCTGATTAAGGAATGGAAGTTTTTAATTGGTACAAAAGAGTTCTTTGAAAGATTGAGAAATAAGGAAACAGCGTAAGAATATAAACGACGAGCCTCAACAAAATTCAAAGTTTTATACAACGGAGAGTTTGATCCTGGCTCAGGATGAACGCTAGCGGCAGGCCTAACACATGCAAGTCGAGGGGCAGCATAAAATAAGCTTGCTTATTTGGTGGCGACCGGCGCACGGGTGCGTAACGCGTATGCAACCTACCCTGTACTGAGGGATAGCCCGGAGAAATTCGGATTAAGACCTCATGGCATTATGGTATCGCATGATATTATAATTAAAGGTTACGGTACAGGATGGG
>JBILIM010000103.1:0-6184 GCA_044349985.1 Crocinitomicaceae bacterium | reverse complement strand
AAATTTGAAACGCAGAAACTGGGGCAGCCGGTGCTTCAATTCTAACGTTGTTCACCGCAAATGAAGGATCTGCCCCTGCCCCATCATTATTGTTGGTCCAGTTGAACCCCAATCTCAAATTAGATATCCCGTTCAGCTGGACTGGAAGATTTATTGAAGCTGTTTGCCATAAACCTTGACCATTCGGACACGTTGAACCACCAGAAATGATTTGCAAATCTTGCCATGTGAGTCCATTATCAATGCTGTATATGACCTTTGCGTAATCGGTATTGGGTTGACCTATACCTATCCAATCAAATTTTAAGGTTAAATTGGAATAACCGACTGTTGAAATAGTTGAATTTAATGTAGCTCTTTTATTTGTTGTTGCATAAATAAAACCAAGACCACCATCACCGGTATTATAAATCGCACCGGTACCCACACACCAAGTTCCTTGACAGCCGATATGCAAGGTTTTATTGCCATTGGATGCCACACCACAATTTCCAGAAGGCACACCCCCTTCTGCATCACTGATGAACCATTGATTGGCATCGAGGTCATTCAGTCCTGTTGACGTGTTCAATGTCCAATTGGCTGGATTTTCGAAGTCATCTGACCATATGGTGGTTTGTCCAAAAAAAGCGCTTGGTACAAGCATAAAAAGAAGGAGGTAACATTTTTTCATAGTAGTATTTTTAGAAATCTAAAATTATCAAATTAACTCAAAGAACCCAAAATAGATTGGTGACCTGTTATTTAGTTTAGATATTTTTTTTTAATAATTTTAACAAATTAAATTCATTTATGAAAAAACTACTACTCATTTCATTTCTTTCTCTTAACCTATTTTCCTCATTCGGTCAGGTCAATGACAGCTATTTTATAGTAACTGATGATGGCACAAGCAAAATCTATGACCCTAACTTCGTTAAAGGAAAAACCTATACCTGGTCAGGATCATCTTCTAATAATTTTGTTTCGGGTAGAGGAACATGTATGGTATATGTTAACGATTCTCTAGTTGAAACTATTGAAGCCAATTTTGAAAACGGTGTGGCTCAAGGAATAGGTAAAATTATAAAAGATGACCAAGTAATTACAGGTTCCTTTATTGACGGAATGATAAAGGGTAATGGAACAATAAAAAACGATGAAGGTTATGAATATTCAGGTAACCTTGTTAACGGGATTGCGCATGGATACGGAAATATTACCTACAATACCGGTTCTACATTCCAAGGAATTGTAAAAAACAATGTATTCTGGACAGGGAAATATGTGAACTTAAGAGATGAAGTAAGTTATTATTTACGTCAAGAAACGGTTGAAGAGTTGGCAAAAAATAAGGATTACAACCCGATTCTCAACGAACAAATTACAGAATATTTTGATGAAAATTTTAACCCCTGTGACAAGTCTGTAGCTTCTTATTTTAGAAAGATTATCTACGAAGCACCAAATAAGCCTAAAGGAATAATACGAGACTTTTATATTAGCGGTTCATTAATGGGAGAATATGAATGTTGGTATATAAACTATTATGATGATGACCTTAAGTTCTTCAAAGCGGGAACTGTTAAATACTACTATACTGATGGTACTCCTTATTCTGTTATCGAATTCAATCAAAGAAATAGCATTTGTGGAGAAAGTAAAAAGTATCACGAAAATGGAATATTAAAAGAAATTTCTAATTACAATGAATTCGGGTATCTCGATGGCGATAAATATGTATACGATGAATATGGCAATCTTAATACGGCCTATTATTACAACAATGGGTATCTTATTGACAATGTATATTACACCATTGATGAAACTGGATTATGGACGGGTAACCAATTTGTAGATTTTGAGTCAAATAGTGATTATTGGTCAGTTGATGAGGAAAAAACCTACGCGTATGTATTTGATAACAGCGTTATTATTAACAATGAAAAGGACGGTTCATATTCAAATTTGAATTATGTAGGTTTAGATCAAACTATTCCACACAGAATATATTTCAACTGCTATTCAGAAAACACTCCAGATCTATCATTATTGTTTGACTACTTAGATGAAAATAACTTCGCTTTTTTTAGTATTGATTCTAAAAATATTAGTGTTCAGCGGTATATTAATGGAGAGATTTCCACATTGTTTTCATTAAAGTACAAAGCTCAAAAAGGCTACAATGAACTTTTCATTGAAAATTTCGAAGGATACACGACATTTTATTTGAATAATGTACAAGTATTTGAGTGCCGTTCTTGGCAATTTACAGGTGGTTATTCCGGTGTTTACATTGCCAGTAAAGGATTCAATACTATCAATCAATTTGGAATACAACAATTCTTTAGCCCCGAAGAATCCCAAGGATATAGCAATTTTGTTGCTTCCGGAGGAACAAAAGCTGAAGAATACGGAACGGTTTGGGATGGAAGTGGTAGCGGTTTTTTCATAAGCACTAACGGGTATATCGCAACGAATTATCATGTAATTGAAGATGCTTCAACCATTCAAATTGAATACAATCAAAATGGAGAGAAAAAAACATTTGAAGCTACTGCGGTGCTTTCAGATAAAATAAATGATCTCGCTATTCTCGAAATTTCAGACGATAGCTTTACCGATATTGAATCGCTGCCCTTTGAATTAATTTACACCGTTCAAGACGTTGGTGCGGATGTATTCACATTGGGGTATCCGTTGTCAGATGTCTTAGGTGAAGAAATTAAATATACCAACGGCGCTATTTCTTCAAAAACAGGCATTGACGGTGATATTACTGTTTATCAAATTTCTGTTCCTATTCAACCTGGAAATAGTGGTGGTCCCTTATTTAATGCAGAAGGAAATATTGTTGGAATTACTTCCTCCAGATTGAATAAAGAAATGTTTGAATCAGAAAATGTAAACTATGCTATCAAACTAAGTTATTTAAAAAACTTAATTGATGTATTGCCAAAACCGATTGAAACAAGAGCGGTTAATAAAATCAAAGATTTGCCGACAACAGAGAAAATTAAAGCACTTCAAGATTTTATTCCTATTATTCATGTGAAATATTAGTTTTTGAAGAATAAAAAACAGGAGCTGTTTTTAATTTATATTATTTACCAATTGTTTTATTTAAAATGGAAACAGGAAAAAGTATAGTTAAATTCCTAGCTATGGTAGGGCTTATTGTTTCATTATACAAGCGTTTTGTCGTAAATGAGGAAAATATTCCTGAACATTCCTATGATTTGGAAAACATCAATTTGCCCGAATATTTAAATTCAACAAGTTCTAATTCGCTCCATACCGATTCCCCTGAATATCAAATAAAAGATATAACGATTCCAAATTTTGAACAACCAAAAGCTACCAATTATAACATCAAAGAACTGCAAGAAAGCTTAAATAAACAACCAAGTCATGAATCCGTAGAAAAACTTATTGAATTGAGCAAGAAGATGGATAATGATAAGTTAAAAAGTATAGAAGTAGGATGCAGATCCTTTGAACTTAATCAGAACAATAATCCACTTAACAAATTACAACCCGTGAAACTTACCACTGATTTGATTGAAAATGGACCAAACAAAAAGAATATTTCTATAAAGAGAATGGTTGAGAACAACTAGCTAAAAAATGTAAGGTATATATGTATTTCGTAAACAAAAATACCCAAAACTGTTTAACTCGAAAAATAAAAAAAATTGTAATTTCACTCAATTGTAATAAGTTTGTTTCTCCTTATACTATAACAAACTATGCACACTCAAATTATTCCGCTTCTTAAACAATACGAAAAAGCCGATGACAGCTATTCGTATCGCGTTTTATCCACCACCCTAACATTACATTTGATTTTAACCGTATTGAGTTGCTGGAGCTACAGTTACAACCCTTTATTTTCAATGTTATTTTGGATTCCAATGGGGATAATTTTGTGTCGAATTTTTGTATTAGAGCATGATGCCGGTCACAGAAGTCTTTTTACTCAAAGAACTGCAAACAAATACAGTGGCTTAATCCTTGGTTTCTTTACCATGATACCAAGTACTTTATGGAACCATATTCACAATGTCCATCATGGTGTGGTTGGTAATTTGGAAGAACGAAAAAGAAATCCTGAACTTTGGACTATGACTTGCGCGGAATATAGCGCAGCATCATGGCAAAAGAAATTGGGATACCGCATCATGCGATCCGTATTCATGCGATTGATTGTGACTCCTGCACTATGGATTATTGTACCTCGCATTCCGTTGATACATTTAGGTTGGAAAATATTCTTTTCTATTATGATTCATAACGTACTTTATGGAATAATCCTCTATTTTTTGATCCGAAACGAGCTGTTTGGCGCGTTCGTAATCATTTATTTGGTTCCACTTTATTTGTTTAATTTGTTGGCCTCTATTTTCTTCTACCTGCAACATCAATTTGAGGATACCAAATGGAACCCGCACGAAAAATGGAATCTGTTTGACGCATCGATTCATGGTTCTTCCTATTTGATTTCTAACCGTGTCTTTACATGGATTTCAGGAAATGTAGGTTGCCACCATGTGCACCACCTCAATACCAGAATCCCGCACTATCATTTGCAAAAAGCAACAGCAGAAATCGACCCTATTGTTTCAATGGAACCCATATATCTTAAAGATTTATTCTACCATCTCAATTGTATTCTATATGATGAAAATACAAACACACTCATTTCTTTAAAATCTTATCACCAACGTTATTTAAAGGTTACATAAACCTTGGAACGAATAAAAAATGGTTTCTACTAAATAATGGCTATTTTCGTTTGATAAAATTTCATTTAAACGAATTGAAGATGAATCGATTATTAGTTGGGTTATTGTTTTGCATATGCATCTCGCAATTATCATTTGGACAAAGTGAATACGATACGAGAATAATTGGTACGTGGACAGGTACCATCTCCGGTGGAGGGTTAAGTGAAAAATCCCTTACTGTTGTGATTACATCATCAAATTCAGAAGAAGGAATATGCGAAGGTTATAGCCTGGTTAACAATGCCGGAAAAACAACTTTTACAGGATATGTTATAGTAGAAGCTGACATGCCGATTGTTGAAGCTGCAGAGCCCGCAACCTCTAAAAAAAATGGCGAATTCCATTTTGAATTTGGTTGTTTTACCGATTATGGAATTGATTCGGAATTATGTTGCGGCACATGGGTTTCTTACGATAAGACAATAAAAAGAACTATAGCGCTCAGAAAGGAGGACTGACAACATTAAAAATTAATGGGAAAACATCGAAATTTAATTATTGCTGGGGCTATCTTCACTGCCGTTCAATTCATTTATTTTGGTTTTACCATAGGCTTGATTGGCGCTCTAATTTTCGCACCTGTTTCTGGTCTTTTGTTCGGCTTGGTCCTTTATCTATTTTCCAAATCAAAACGCATCCAAAATCAAACGCAAATTCTAATTGAAGAGGATCAAAAAATAATTAAATACGGCGCAGCTAATCATTTTAAAAATGCCGAAGCAGTTGGCGGAAGACTGTATCTATTGAATGATCGATTAACTTTTAAATCACACAAATTAAATTTACAAAATCACGAATTGGAAATACCATTGATGGAAATTGCTCAAGTTAGCACCTTCAATTCTCTCGGAATTATTCCGAACGGCATCGTTATTAAAACTATTGATAGCCAAAACTTTAAATTCGTAGTTACTGGAAGAAAGGAATGGGTGGAGCGGATTGAAGGAAAAATCGAGAAAACGAAACCATAGATTTCGCATCCAAATTAGCTTATAATATTTTTTGAGTTTAAGGCAGTTTTAAAGAATCATTTCAATTACTGTTTTAATTTAAACCATTACACTTCGATTCGCAATTTCAGGTTTAATCAATTTTTTATTGCATTAAAACATACAATCATTGACTATCTAACAAATCACTTGTCCAGCAAAACTTTTTCAATTTCTTTGTGTTATCATTTAAACGATTACCCATGCACAAGTCCGGTTATGTTTTCACGCCATTTGAAGCTCCTGAACAATCAACTTTTGAGAAACTGTTTGATATCTTTAGTGAGCTCATTACGCATACATCAGGAGATGTTGATGAGGCAATCGAATGGCTGAATATACTCGATAAAGAATATTCGTTGACTACAGCTGAATATACAATGGATGACTTTATAGAAGATCTTAAAAAGAAAGGGTATTTGAGGGAAG
>JBILIM010000102.1:0-6216 GCA_044349985.1 Crocinitomicaceae bacterium | reverse complement strand
CCGGAAGTAACACTTTGATTTCCTGCTGTAACATTTACAGTTGCCGGTAAAATGATATTCCCGGAACTTGAAGTGGTTATATTGACATTCGATGCACCAGTTGAGGAAAGAATTGCAGCAACAGAAGAATTGTAGCTACCAACAGGCATATTCGCAGCAAACCTTATGTAAATTGTGCTATTGTTAGAAACAGATACCGAAGAGCTGAAAACAGAATTATTCGTAGAAACCTGATATCCTGATTGAGCTGTAACGGTGATATTATTAGTTAAACTTGTCCCACTTGCAATAAAACTCGTTGAAGCTGATGGAATTCCATATATAGTATTGAGGTAAGATGTTAAAACAGCGCTATTCAAAGATGTTGGCACTGCGGTGTAGGGTGTCCATGAGATATCATCAATTTTCACTTGACCGGTTCCAGTGGATCTAATTTCAAGTATAACGTTTCCTGATACATTTATGGCCTGAGAATACGCTACTACCGTATTTGAACTGCTACTAACATTTATTGAGGCACCTATTAAAGTGTTATTAACATATACCTCTATTGATCTAGCATCGCTATTGGTAAAAGCCCTCACATAATTAAAACTCAAAGTACCCATTCCCCCTGTGTACGTAGGTGAAAGAACTCGTCTGGTGTTTGATCCTCCAAAACAAATCGCCTTACCATTTAGAGTTTGATCCGTTCTTGCACCTAAAGCTGTCCAAGTAACCCCGTCTGTCCCTGTCCATGTCCTTGCTTGATAATTCGTTGAGTTATTCGTTGGAATATTTGAAAAATTCTCTGTCCCTTGAGCTACAAGGTTTTCTGAAAAAATCAAAAATATGGCAATAAGAGATTTAATCATGAATTGATTTAAAATAAGAGTATGGCCCTTAAAAATTTTAAAAAATTCGGTAGATTTTGAAACATTAGATGTGACCTCAATTGATCTGCATATCTGGTAAACTTTGTACTCTTTTCTCATAAAAAATTCTTTGCGTTAAAATGCTTGGGTCTGATTTGCAAATTAATGGCCGCAAATTTAATTGTTTCTTATCCCTATATGAACATTTCGTAAACTTTTTACTGACAAACTCCTTTCATTTAAACATTGGAACCAATCATTTGTTAATTTTACACCGTCTCTAAAGGGGTGCCGTAAGGCTGAGATTACACCCATTGAACCTGTCAGGATAATGCCTGCGTAGGGAAGATGACAAGCTAATTTTGTTTAACCGTCAAGAATTAGCCCCTTGTTCTTGTTTAAATTTTAATTAATGAAAACAAGACTTTTAATTCTCTCTAGTTTTTTAACTTTTGGCTTTTGGGCTTTTAGTCAAAGGGAGGTGATTGGTACTGTTTATGACGAAAATCAATTGGTGATTCCGGCTGTAAAAGTTTCAGTTTTATCAACCAATACCGTAGTTTACACAGACAATACCGGTGCATTTTATTTAAAAAAAGTTCCAGGTGACACTTTTAAGATTCAGTTTTCTAAAGAAGGATTGTTTACCACCTACAAAACAGTAAATCCCGGAGTACAGGAGCTTTCTGTTGTTTTGTATGAAAACATTAAAAACCTTGAAGAAGTTCCAATTATCGCCAATAGATCTCTTTACGAAAAGCAAACAGAACTTGGAATTAAACTGGATAAGCGTGCACTTGAATCGAGAAATTTCGGTCAAGACATCCCCTTTTTGTTGGATGCTATGCCATCGGTTGTTACCACATCAGATGCAGGAGCAGGCGTTGGTTATTCAGGAATAAGAGTGCGTGGAATGGATGCATCAAGAATCAATGTTACCATCAATGGGATTCCAGTAAACGATCCCGAATCACATGAGGTGTATTGGGTAAACATGCCGGATTTGGTATCATCGGCAGAAAGTATTTCCCTGCAAAGAGGTGTGAGCAGTTCTTCCAATGGAACCGCTGCATTTGGCGCATCATTGAATCTGAAAACAAATGATATTGCCAGAGATGCTTTTGGTGTATTAGACAATTCGTACGGTTCATTCAACACATTGAAAAACAGTATAAAAGCTGGTACCGGATTGATAAAAGATAAATTCTTCATGGAAACACGATTGTCGCGAATTACTTCCGATGGCTACATTGATAGGGCATCCTCCAATTTACGATCTTGGTATTTATCAGGAGGATATGTAGGTAAAAAGTCCATAGTTAAAGCAATTGCCTTTAGCGGTAAAGAAATCACTTACCAATCGTGGTACGGTACTCCAGAAAGTCGCGTAAATGGGAATTCCGAAGCCATGAACGCCTATGCCGACAGGAACTATCTTACAGATGAAGAACGTCAAAATCTTTTAAATTCAGGAAGAACCTACAATTATTACACTTATGCTAACCAGGTTGATAATTATCAGCAAGACAATTACCAGTTGCATTTCAATCATACCTTCAATTACAATTGGAAATTAAATATTGCTGCGCATTATACGCATGGATTCGGTTATTATGAAGAATTTAAAACGGGGCAAGATTTTGCTTCTTATGGACTCAATAATGTAGTTATTGGAAATGACACACTAACAAACACAGACCTCATACGCCGGCGTTGGCTCGATAATCATTTTATTGGTGCTGTTTATTCATTAAATTACTCCAAACCAAAATACACTATCGTTTTCGGTGGTTCCGCAAATACCTATAGAGGTGCTCATTTTGGAGAAATCATTTGGGCTCAAATGGCTTCGAATGCCGACATTTACGATCGCTATTATGATGAAGATGGTATTAAAAACGAGTGGAGTAATTATTTAAAAGGTGAATATTTTTTAGGTAAATGGTCCATTTATGGGGATATACAGCTTCGACAAATTCAATATTCTTTCTTCGGAACAGAGGCGACAGTTTGGGTAATGTCGCCTATCTTTTTTTTAATCCCAAGGCAGCTGTGAACTATAAAATAAATGGTAATCATTCATTGCTGGCTTCCTTTGGAATAAGCAACAGGGAGCCTGTAAGAAGAGATTTCAGAGAGAGTACACCTGAAAGCCGCCCGAAACATGAGACCCTTCATGATTTTGAATTGGGATACCTGTTAAAATTCAAAAAACTAGAGGCAACACTCAATCTTTACCGCATGAACTACATCAATCAACTTGTACTCACTGGAATGATAAACGATGTAGGTGGATACACCCGAACCAATGTCGATGAAAGCTTCCGTCAGGGGATTGAATTCATTTTTAGAGCCAATCCATTATATTACCTGACGTTAAATGGAAACATTACACTCAGTCAAAACAAAATTGCAGTATTTGAGAATTACGTGGATGAATATTTTGATATTGAGCCTTATTATTCTCAAAAAAGAGAAGTTTTTGAGAACACCAATATGGCACTTTCACCTCAAATTATTGCGAGTGCCGGATTTAATATTCGCCCCATTAAAAATCTAAGTATTGACTGGACAAGTAAATATGTGGGTGCACAATATTTAGACAATACCCAAAATGAAAGCAGGAAAATTGCTCCATTTACGTATACGAATATCGGTATTGCTTATGCGTTAAAAAATTTCTTGTTTGAAGAAATCAACTTTGGAATTCAGGTTAATAACGTATTCAACACCTTGTTCTCATCAAATGGATATACCTTTTCCTATTTCTACAATGAAGTTGCTGTAACGGAGAACTTTCTCTATCCTCAGGCGGGAAGAAACTTCATGTTGCGTGTACAAATCAAGTTATAAAAAAAGGGCTGTCGTTATGACAGCCCTTTACATATATAGTGCTTTTAACTACTGAGGCGTGTAAGTTTGAACTTGTTTTGTCTCTTCATCTCTCACTTTTAACTCATCTTTAGCCAACCTTACGATTGTCATTTTTGACACATCATTAACTGGCTGTGTATCCAATGTTAAAGTTGTTAAAGTCAATGTTTCTTTTTCATCTGTAAACGCCCAAGTTCCCGTAACATCGTAATCAAACACTGGTGTTCCAAACAACGTGTAGCTTGAATTTCCGCTGAATGTTCCGTCATCTGCAAGAGACATGGTAGTACTGAAACCTGTCATATCAAGCGCTACACCATTAGAATCAGCAGTTGCTGTTAATTTCCAATCGTTGGTTAAACGGTTTTTCTTACTCAATAAAGTAAACTTAGATCCTTCTTCGTATTTGCTACAAGAAGTTAATACTGTGGCAGTACCTAAAGCAAGTACAAATCCAAAAAATGCAATTTTTTTCATACGTTTTTTTTTACAAATTTATAAAATTGTTTCAGTAAGCTCTAACTTACTCATTACTGAATAGGACAAATTCCGTGCTAAAATTGTTACATCTCACAAAAGTCAATCATGATTTACATTAACTTTCGGCTTTTCAGCATGTCTAAAAGTTAATCGACTCTCCATTAAGGATTGGATAAAATTAATTCTATAGGCTATTCTTAATCATTCAATTGGCAATACAAGTCTATTAAACCCTTTGAATTTCTTAAATTTGCTTTAGTTAATTTCTTCATTCTCATGAACGACATCATTGTTTACAACAGTTTAACAGGTCATAAAGAAAAATTCGAACCTTTATACGAAGGTAAAGTTGGTATGTATGTTTGCGGACCTACATTGTACAGTGAACCGCATATGGGAAACATGCGAACGTTTATCAACTTCGACCTGATTTACCGTTATTTGCTGTTTTCAGGATACCAAGTAAAATATGTACGCAACATTACGGATGCAGGACACATAACCAATAGTCTAGGTGAATCCGAAGACAGCATAGGGAAAGCTGCACGTCTCGAGCAAGTGCAATCTTTAGAAATTGTTTACAAATACAATGTGAAATTTCAAGAATTGCAGCGCATGTACAATATGTTGCCTCCAAGTATTGAACCAACGGCCACTGCACATATTCAGGAACAAATAGAAATTATTGAAAAAATTATTAAAAATGGCTTTGCGTACGTGGTTAACGGGTCCGTTTATTTCGATGTAAGAAAGTACTGTGAAAAATTTGAATACGGCATTTTGAGTGGAAGAAAAATTGATGAACTCGCAGAAGAAACCAGGACACTAAACGCACAGGATGAAAAACAGTTTTTTGCAGATTTCGCATTGTGGAAAAAGGCAAATCCTGAAGACATGCAAATTTGGCGTTCCCCTTGGGGAGATGGAAATCCGGGATGGCACATCGAATGTACTGCTATGAGCACTAAATACTTGGGCAATCAATTTGATATTCACGGAGGGGGTATGGACTTAAAATTTCCGCACCATGAGGATGAAATTGCGCAAAGTTGCGGTTCTTTTGGATGCAATCCTGCAAGGTATTGGTTGCATGCCAATATGCTCAATGTAAACGGTCAAAAAATGAGTAAATCTTTTGGAAACTACTTTCTTCCTAAAGAGATTGTTGACGGTACAACAGAAATTTTCTCCAGGCCTTTTACACCGAATGTAATTCGTTTTTGTATGATGCAAGCGCATTACCGTAGCACCTTAGATCTTTCTGAAGAATCTCTAAGTGCAGCGGAAAAGGGCTTAAGTAGGTTAATGGATGCCATTAAATTATCAGATAATCTCAAGACTACAAGTTTATCTTCATTTGACGTTAATGGGTTGATTCGAAGCTTTTACGATGCCATGAACGACGATTTCAATGCACCTATATTAATTGCACAACTCTTTGAAGCAGCCAGGAAGATTTTTCTCATCAACGACGGTGTTGAAACCATATCCAAAACTGATTTGGAGCCATTGAAAGTTGCAATTTCTGGATTTCTTCAAGAAGTTCTTGGAATTCCAATGTATATGGAATCTGACAATGCAAAGCTTGCTCCTGTAATGGATTTGGTTCTTGACTTGCGTCAACAAGCTCGTTTGAACAAAGATTGGACTACTTCAGACCGCATTCGTGACGGACTTGCAGCTGCTGGAATTACCATTAAAGATGGTAAAGAGGGCACAACTTGGGGGTAATTAATCGTTAGAATGCTATTCCTCTATCATTTGGAAATTTAATTTCTAAAAGCAATGTACACCTGCAGTAAAATTCGATAGTCTTTAGCTGCGGTTTACTGCTGAATCCAATAAAAGAAGCCGTGAAATGGTTGTTTTTCAGAAACAAACGCTAATGCGTTACATCTTTGATTGAAAACACTAATTAATTCGAAGAAACCGAGTAAAACCAAATTGGTTTTTAATCCTATCACGAACAGGACTGTAAAGCTTATATTCAGAACACATTTGACTCTGT
>JBILIM010000101.1:0-6217 GCA_044349985.1 Crocinitomicaceae bacterium | reverse complement strand
CCTTCCTGCTTGCCAGCCATTAATTTCCCTAGCGGTGCTTGAAGGTTTAAAGTAAAGATGTGTTTATCCTCATGATGAATGACACCAAATCCTGCAGAAATGTAATACCATCCCATTTTGGTTTCAACAAGACTACCTGAAACCACCCGTGTGCATGTCACACTTGGGTTGATTTGAAATAGAAAAGACTTTACGCGTTCTAAATCTGCCAATTGATTCGAAAACTTCTCCTGTTCCAATTGCGCCATAGCACGACCCGTTTCATGTTTATCCCCAACCGTACTTTTTGATTCATTGGCAGTTGATTCCAAAATTTCAGACAGCTCTTTTTTGAGTAAAACGCATTTTTCCTCTAAAATCAAAAGTAAGGCACTATGAATTGCTGTTTTATCCAAGGTATCGAGAATAAAGGTTTTTAATTTTTTCGAGAATTTGTTCTTCTGAAAATTGTAGCGCATGATTTCGAATGGCAATTGGATCAAATTGTTCACCTTTGATTATTCTTTCCATTGCATGTGCTAAGGATAATGAATCATTGATATTGACCTGAATTCCGAGTTCGTTAGAGAGATGAGATGCAATTCCAACAGGTGTTGAAATAACAGGTAAACCACACGACCACGCTTCACCAATCACAATAGAAAAAGTCTCATAGTTAGAAAACATAATAAATGCGTGGCTTTTGTGATAATGTTCAACCAATTCTTCAGAGCTGCATGGACCATAAAATTTGATATGCTTTTCCAATCCTTTTTGCTTCACAAGGGTTTCAAAATCAGCATAATTCTCATCGCTAACAATTCTTAAACAAAAATTGACATCGGCATTTTTAAGCAGCATTTCTACTGCCGATAGGATCCCCAACGGATTTTTATTAACCCTATCCAAGGTAGAAACATGTAAAAAACTATATATTTTCGACTGAATAGTCGGTTTTAATCGAAATAAATCAGTTTTTATAGGATTTCCTATGGTTTGAATAGGTTCATTTGGAAAAAATGGAAGCAAAGCGACTTTCAATACATCAGATACTGCAATGAGCGCATCCGCTTTCTTAAGGAGTCTTTGAAGCATCAAACGATTGCGAAGCCCCATTTCATTTTTACTTTTTTGAAGAAAAACTGAACTGTGTTCAGTAATGATTAATGGTTTTCTTAAAATAGCTTTGGTTTTTAGAAACAAAAAACCCTTCGGAAGCATTACATGTCCATGAATTAAATCTACTTCATCCAATACCTTCAAACCTTTTTTAAGTGCTTTTAATGCAATAAAGTATGAACTTATGGGATTTGATTTTTTAGGATAATAAACCCTGATTTCCTTTAAAAAATCCTTTTCAACAATTTCCAATTGTATCGCATCACAATTTTTATCGGCATGCAGATAGACTACTGAAACATGGTAAATAGAAGATAATAGAACGGCTTGGTTTTGCACAAAATTTCCCAAAAAGGGTTGATCTCTGTTCGGATACCAAGAACTTAAAATCAATATGTGTTTTTTCTGCTTATTCAAAAGCTTAAGCTAAGGCAACAGTAAAAACAGATTTAACTTGTTCCAATGCGAAATCTATTTCAGCTTTTGTTGTATAGCGTGAGAAAGAAAAACGAACGTTAGGTCGCGTCATATCGGCACCTATTCCTTCCAATACGTGAGATCCTTTAGTTGCTCCTGAAGTACATGCTGAGCCCCCACTTACGGCTACCCCCTTTAAATCCAAGGAGAAGAGTAACATCGATGCTTTATCGGTTTTGGGAAAACAAACATTTAATACCGTATACAATGACTTTTCAGGATCAGTCTCTCCGTGAAAATCTATGGTTTCAAACATTGTTTTCAGCTGGTTAATCATGTAGGATTTTAAACCTAGCACATGGTTATGATGTGCCTCAACATCTTCATAAGCAAGGTCGATAGCTTTTGCCAAACCAACTATTCCGTATACATTTTCCGTTCCTCCCCGCAAACCACGTTCTTGAGCCCCCCCATGAATCAATACATCCGGCTTTACTTTTTTGTTAACGTAAAGAAAACCTACACCTTTAGGTCCATGAAATTTATGTGCTGCACACGTTATAAAATCGATATCTAATTCGGACAAATCAAAAGAATAATGCCCCATCGTTTGAACCGTATCAGAATGGAAAAGCGCATTGTATTTTCTGCACAATTTACTCACTTCGTGAAGTGGTAAAAGGGTAGCAATTTCATTATTTGCATGCATCAAGGAAACGATTGCCTTACCCTTCAACTGAAGCAAACGCTCCAAATCCTCTAGGTCAACATTTCCCTTAGGATCTAGCTTCACATAACTAACACATGCCTTACCTGTTCTTGAAATAGCTTCCGCCGTATGCCCTACAGCGTGGTGCTCAATCGTTGATGTAATGATGTGATTCACACCCATTTGATTCACGGCACTGTACAACGCAATGTTATCGGCTTCCGTACCTCCTGAGGTAAATACTATTTCTGAAGGTTCACAAACAAGATGACGCGCAACAGTTCTACGCGAAGTTTCAATCAATGCTTTTATTTGGCGACCATAATAATGCGTTGAGGAAGGATTTCCAAACCCTTCTTTTAAAACAGGAAGCATCGCTTCAACGACTTCAGGTGCAATAGGAGTTGTTGCCGCATTATCAAGATACACTCGCATAATTTGAAATTTTTCTCAAAGATATCAAAATGTTCAAATGCCAACAAAAAAGGCGGTTCAAGTACCGCCCCATCATTATTGTAAGTATTGATTCACATCCACTTAGAAGAAAAATTATTAAAATCCTTTCTCAATTGTTTAAAATTCTTTTCAAACGTAGTAACCAAATCATGCTCTCGTTCATGGTATTCTATTTTTCGATGCGCTGCAGCCACCGGATTGCTTTCAATTGAGGCGATCAATTCGCTCTCGTTTATTTTTACTGCATGAGCGATATTGTCGATATTGTTGTTTTGAATGATGAATTGGTTTTGAAAGTGTTCAATTTCTAATGTAACTTTTTTTGAGGTATTCTTTAAGGCCAATTCTTCCAATCGTCCTTTTAGAATATTCAATTCTTCTTTGTAAAAATCCAATTTATTAATCCAATCTTCATTTTCGTGATGCTGTGTATAAATTTTTTCTTTGGTTGCCATACGCTTTAATTTTGTTCGTTTCAAACAAAGTTTTAACATTCCTAAAAAAACAAATATGACGTGTATCATATTGACTTCTGATATTTATCAATGAAGTGAATTTTCAATTGACCTATTCATAGAAATTAATTTCATATTTTTGATTGAGACCTGGTTAAAATAAAGGTTACAAAATGCCTATTCGATTTATTTTTTATTTCTTGTTTTTAATTTCCTCATGTGGCTTGAAGTATGTTGAAATCGAAACCCCTGAATCATTTGCTATCAAACGTAAAGAAGCCATTGAATCTCATTTACAACAAGAAATGACAAGGGTTAGTAAAATCTATAAATCGCAGGCTTTTGGAAAGACGGAAGTTGTAAAACCATCCAGTTACAAAGTATTAGATTCTCTCTATACCGTTAAATACGACTATGAAAAAACAAAAAAAATCGATCCCGAACTGGAAAATGAAATTGTTGTTGCAAGACAACTTGCGCTGAATGACACCAACAAGGTAGTGTACATTGAAAACCACTTTTTTTCTGTTGTTTATGGCGATACCATTTCTTTCTATCAAGCGCTAATTCCTATTTCTTCAGATTTAAAAATAAAAGAGATCAATATTTTTGAAAGCATAGATCTACCTAAAAAATATCAGGAGTACTACCTCATTTACTTTTTTGAAGAATCCTTTCTCCATCCAGGGTATCTGTCGGACGCGAAAGAATCAGAATTTTACAACTACATGAAGAGCGATTTGAACTTCAAAAGCACTAAGGAAAAGCAAGAAATCCTTATACAAACACTCGATTTGATGAAAATTGGCAACGAAAAAAACACTTCAAATTTCAATGAACTTATACGTATACTGACTTCTAGAAATTTCCATGGTAAAACTTATGCGGAAATCAATCAGGAATTTTCTCCAATTGTCGGTGAAGTTTCATTAGACGCAAATGGAAAAGAATACATAAGCGGTTATCATTTAGATTATGCGTTTACCGAAGATCAAACGGATGGAACGTTTATTCAAATGAATTATTCCGTATACTTCGATCGGTGGTTGCGCATTTTGAAGTCTGAAAAGAAATGATTTCAATATAAAGGAATTCGAATTGCGCCATTTTTAGCACTTAGTATTCTTTTTACTGTCCTTTTTTTTGAATTCGAAAAATAAATAACATCGATCCATTTTTTCTTTTTAATTCCGATTTCCAATATATATTCATCTACAGTTAACGTGCAACCATCAGCATTCATTTTCGTTGCTATTTTATGCCGTTCAGCATCAATATGATAATTCTTTTCATCGATTGAATAATAATGAATATTACCGGGGTTGGATTTTTGGTAAGATGTAACCAATAGTTTTGCTTTTTCCTGTGTTTTTTTGTCTCCAATGAAAAAACAAAAAATGTTTTGCCCAATTTTAATGGTCACGACCGGCGAAGCGTCGTTGAAAACATACACTTCGTTCTGGTTAATCGCACTGTACCTAACGAAGGCAATATTTACAACAAACAGGGTAAAAAGTAACCAAAGTGTTGTACTCCATAACTTTGAATTCCTCAAAAAAATATAGAGGAGGGCAATTGCGAATAAGCCAACAACTGTCCAAAATGACAGCTTAAAACCGTAAGCAACGGCACCCGGAAGTGCGGCAACCCATTCCAAAAAACGCAGGGAAAAGAACAAACTCAAATAGAGCAATAAAGCGATACCTAAATTTAAAAAGGGAACCCAGCAGAATGCAAACAATGCCAAGCCTAGGCCTAAAACAGCTCCTGAAGTAGCCATCAATCCAAGATTGGAAAGCACAAAATAATTTGGAAACTGATGGAAATAATACAGACTTAATGGTGTCGTCATGACTTGAGCTGCAAAGCCAATTGCGGTGCCATCCCAAGCAAGTTGAAAGAGTTTGTTTTTAAAATAAATTCCTGTTCGGATAAGGGAATAATACAAAAATATACCCAGCATAGCTAAAAACGAAAGCTGAAAACCAATGTCAAAAATCGTTAGTGGATCAATAGCAATCAATACAAATGCAGTAAAAAACAAACTGTTAAATTCGTCGTATTTTCTTCCTGAAAGCTGCGAAAATGCCAACACGGTGAACATGAAAACAGCTCTTAACACAGAGGGCGACAATCCCGTAATAACGGCGTAAATCCACATTATAGATAATACAGCAATCAATGCTTGCTTCTTAGAGATGTAACTTGAAAAGTATTCAAGTATTTTCATTAAGATTTGCATAATTATTCCAATGTGCAGGCCTGAAACTGCTAAAACATGCATAGCTCCGGTATTGGTAAATTGCATAGAAACTTCCTGACTTATCAAACCTTTATCACCTAAAATTAAGGCTAAGGCCACAGCAAGTTCATTGCCCGAAAGATGTTCGGATAAAATCGATGAAAAATAGTTGCGTAATCCAAGTGTTAATTTGGTGAACCAATCCATTTTGCCTTTTTCAACCAATTTCAATTCGTGTGATTTAACAAATGAAATTTTTTGAAAACCTTTTCTCTTCCAGTAGTTTTCTGCATCAAATTCCCCGGGATTGTTTTTATTCTTTATACCCTCCACCTTTGATTGTAGAAGTAACTTATCACCAACAGAAGGCCGATATTCGGACTTTTCAATAAACAACACCAATGGTAAAGACAACTGATATATTCCGTTCCAATTAGAAATAAAAGCGATCTCTCCTAGCGCCTTCGTCCAATTGGATTTGGAGACTTGAACTTCCTTTAACGTTACGCCAACAACTGAACTGTCAACGTAATTCTTATCGAATGAAAAAACTGCATTACGATTTAACCGATATGAGGTAAGTACCATTCCCAAACTGATTAAACAAATGGATACTAGAACAAGGGTCGACAGCGAAAAATTCCGACTTTTTATGGTAACGATCATTAAGACGAAGGCAAGAATAAGGGAGATTGAACTAAAAAGTTTAAAATCATCCCAAAAGAAAGTCATTAAAACGCCCAAAGTGAGCAGAATGGAAAGCAGAACAAATGGCCGTTTGTGTATTGTAAGATTGAAGTTGCGCATAAAGTAGGATAGTGAATCACAAAAAAAGAGGCT
>JBILIM010000100.1:0-6237 GCA_044349985.1 Crocinitomicaceae bacterium | reverse complement strand
CGCAAAAAGAAGCAGGTTCAACAATTGAAAAAATCAGATTACATCGCGCAAGAATGGTTGGAGTTTCTTCGTAAACTTCCGGATTCTATTTCACTCGAACGTCTTAAATATCTCGATGAGTATGTTGGTTTCACGCAATGGAACAACGCCGAAATAAGAACCGAATGGTATTTATTGGCCATTCGAAGTGGTTATAAGGAAGCATTTCCCCAAATTGCAATATTCATTAAAAATGTAGGTCGACGAAAGTATATACTTCCTATTTATGAAGAATTGGCAAAGTCGAAAGAAAACCTTAAATGGGCTAAAACAATCTATGCAGAAGCTAAAGAAAACTATCATTTTGTTTCTAGGCAAAGCATTGCGGAAATGCTGAAAATCAATTAAGTGTGCTTAACTTATCTGTAAGCAATGCGATTTTATCACTAGCATCTTTTTCTTTTTTCCTTTCTATATTTACAACTTGTTCTGGAGCCCCAGAAACGAATTTCTCATTACTTAATTTAGCTTGGACGCCTTTAAGGAATCCCTTCAAATGATCAAGTTCTTCGTTGATTTTTTTCTTCTCAGATTCTATATCAATATGATCACCAAATGGTATGAAGTACTCATTCAGCCCAACAAGGAAAGAACTTGAATTGGTTAGCTTCTCTGAAATTTGTTCAATATGAGAAAGGTTACCCATTTTTAAGACAATCGGATCCATTGTTCCGTCATAGGTGTTTTCATTTGACTTAATAAACAATTCAATTTTTACTTTAGAGGCTATATTGTTTTGTTTTCTGAAGTTTCGGATCTGCGTGATGATGTTTTCCGTTTTTTCAAATGCAGACAATATATCATTATCATAACCAGCTGTTTCCGGCCATGTTGAAATGATAATGTCCTCGCCTTCTTGACGTTTATTTAGAGAATGCCACAATTCTTCGCTGATAAATGGCATAAAAGGATGGGTAAGTTTTAATAAGGCTTCGAAAAAAGTCTTGGTTTCAGCTAACGTTTTCGGATCAATAGGTTGCTGGTACCCAGGTTTGATGATTTCCAAATACCACGAACAGAAGTCATCCCAAATCAATTTGTATGTCGCCATTAATGCTTCAGAAATCCTGAATTTATCAAATAAATCATTGATAATAGTAAGCTCTTTGTTTAGTTTAGCTTTGAACCATTCGACGCCCAACTGTGCGGATTTAGGTTGTTCAAATTCTTTAACTTCCCATGAACTGATTAATCGGTAGGCATTCCAGATTTTATTCGAAAAATTTCTTCCTTGCTCACATTGAGAACTGTCGAAAGGCAAGTCGTTTCCTGCTGGGGAAGAAATTAAAATTCCCATTCGCACGCCATCTGCACCATATTTTTCGATTAACTCAATGGGATCCGGTGAGTTGCCTAAAGATTTAGACATTTTTCTGCCTAATTTATCTCTAACGATACCGGTATAGTATACATTTTTAAAAGGCAGATCACCCATATATTCGTATCCTGCAATAATCATTCGCGCTACCCAAAAAAACATGATTTCCGGAGCGGTAACAAGATCATTTGTAGGATAATAATAGTTGATGTCTTTATTTCCTGGCTGGGTTAAACCGTCAAATACAGAAATCGGCCACAACCAACTGGAAAACCAGGTGTCTAAAACGTCCTCGTCTTGTTTCAAATCGGAAAGCGTTAAATTCTTCCCTGATTTTAACAATGCCATTTCCAATGCTTCTTCCTTGGTTTTGCATACTACATAATCCTCGCTTCCCGTTCCAAAATACCAAGCCGGAATTTGATGTCCCCACCATAACTGTCTTGAAATGCACCAATCCTTAATGTTATCCATCCAATGTTTGTAAGTGTTTTTGAACTTATCGGGATGAAACTGAATGTTTCCGTTCATTACATTTTCCAGTGCAGGTGCTGCCAATTCTTTCATCGAAACAAACCATTGCAAAGAAAGCCTTGGTTCAATAATCGCATTTGTTCGCTCTGAGAAACCTATTTTATTGATGTGATCTTCTGTTTTTACAAGATAACCTTTGTCATGGAGTTCTTTTTCAATGGCTTGTCTTACTGTAAATCGATCCATTCCTTCATAATGAAGACCAAATTGATTTAAAGTGCCATTGGCATTGAAAATGTCAATGGTTTCCAGCTGATGTTTTTTGCCCAACTCATAGTCATTGGTATCGTGAGCAGGAGTGACCTTTAAACATCCTGTTCCAAATTCCATATCCACATACTCATCCGTAATTATAGGAATGGCTCTGTTGGCAAGCGGCACAATGGCCTTCTTTCCATGTAAATGTTTAAATCTTGCATCTTCTGGATGTATGCAAATTGCAGTATCGCCCAAAATGGTTTCAGGACGTGTTGTAGCAATGGTCAACCATTCATCATTTGTATCCGAAATTTTATATCGAACGTAAAAAAGTTTAGAATTAACCTCTTTGTGCAAAACTTCTTCATCAGATAAAGCCGTTAATGCTTCAGGATCCCAATTTACCATCCTTACTCCACGGTAAATTTTCCCTTTTTTATAAAGGTCAATGAAAACATTGATTACGGATTCTGAATATTTTTCATCCATTGTGAAGTTGGTTCTTTCCCAATCACATGATGCGCCAAGCTTCTTCAATTGTTCAAGAATAATTCCTCCATGTTTATCTTTCCATTCGAAAGCATGGCCTAAAAATTCTTCACGGGTAAGGTCGGATTTCTTTATTCCTTCTTGGCGTAATTTCTGCACAACTTTGGCCTCCGTTGCAATAGATGCATGATCTGTTCCCGGAACCCAACATGCATTTTTCCCAAGCATTCTTGCACGACGAACTAAAATGTCTTGAATCGTATTGTTCAACATGTGTCCCATGTGAAGAACACCAGTTACGTTGGGTGGGGGTATAACGACAGTGTATGGCTCTCTATGATCCGGTTCAGAATGAAAATAACCCTTTTTCATCCAGTGTTCGTACCATTTAGATTCAGAAAGTTGTGGATCGTAATTTTTTGGAGCTTCCATCTGTCATTAATTTTGAGCGCAAAGATAACAAAACATTGAGGTTAAAAGAAATCAATTCTTTGGATTTATACCCTTGAGATTCAATGAAGAGATTATTTTTGTGTAAATATCAATTCATGAAAAAAATCTATTTTTTGTTTGCGTTGTTGCCGCTTTTACAATCCTGCTTTAAGGGTCAAAATGTAGATATGATCGTGCACAATGCGCGTATACACGACATGTCAGACACCACGCTGGTGCATGAGGCAATGGCCATCCGTGACGGAAAAATTGTTGAGGTTGGTCCTGAAAGACAAATTTTAAACAAATATGCAGCGTCACAAGAGATAGATGCTGAAGGAAAAGACGTTTTTCCGGGATTTACTGATGCGCACGGGCATTTAATTTCATATGCGAAACAAAAACTTTCTGTTGATTTGGTTGGATCGAAATCTTTAGATGAGGTAATTGTAAGATTAGAGAAAAATCAACAGCAATTTAAAAGAGAATTTATTGTCGGAACGGGGTGGGATCAGTCATTATGGAGTGATAAGAGTTTCCCAACAAATGAGAGGTTGAATAAAATTTTTCCAAATACCCCGGTATGTTTATTTAGAATTGACGGTCATGCCTTATTGGCCAATGATGCGTGTTTAAAACGTGCAGGTGTCAATTCAACCACAAAAATAGAAGGTGGTATAGTTGAATTAAAGGACAATAAATGTACTGGAATTCTTGTGGATAACGCAATGAATCCCATTTTCGAAGTGCTTCCTGAATATCCAGTAAAAGAACTTAAAGCCAAAATACTTGAGATCCAAGAAGAACTTTTTCAATATGGCATTACCGGTGTGCATGAGGCAGGAATTGAAAACGAACACATCGTAATGTTCAATCAAATGGTTGAAGATAAATCGCTTAAATTGAATCTGTATGCGATGTTATTGCCATCAGAAAAGAATATAGCCTTTGCACGAAAGAATGGGATTTATCAAAATCAGAATTTTCTGATTAGAAGTTTTAAAGTTTTCGGTGATGGAGCACTTGGATCAAGAGGTGCATTTTTGAAATTGCCTTACAGCGACCATGCTAACCATCATGGTGTTTTAACCACTTCGGTTGAGGAAATGAACCGAATTGCTTCAATTTGTATGGAAGTCGGTTACCAAATGAATACACATGCCATTGGAGACTCAACAAACCGCATATTGTTTGATATTTACAAAAAAGTTTTTTCTAAGGTTAGAGATCACCGATGGAGAATAGAGCATGCTCAGGTTGTAGACCCAAAGGATTTTGATTTTTTTGGAACCTATGCGGTTATTCCATCCGTTCAGCCAACCCATGCCATTACAGATATGCGCTGGGCAGAGCAACGACTTGGAACGGCCAGAATGACAGGGGCTTATGCTTACAAAAGCTTGCTTAAACAAATCGGTATTCTTGCAATTGGAACCGATTTTCCAATTGAGTCTATCGATCCATTCAGAACTATTAATGCAGCTGTTAATCGGAAAGATGAAAACAATTTGCCTGAAGGTGGATTTTATCCGAACGAGGCTATTGGTATAATGGAATGCATCAAAGGAATGACGCTCGATGCTGCTTTTGCCTCATTTCAAGAAGATCAGCTTGGTAGTTTAACAGCAGGAAAAGACGCTACGTTTATCATTTTAGATAAGCCTTTATCCAAAAATAATTATCAATCCAACTATTCAAGATATACGGTAATTAAAGGTGCTATTGTGTATCAGCCGTTATAGCTTTTATAGTTAACTTAAGAACTAATTACGAGTAAACTTGTTTTACCTCAAACCCCACCTATGAATAAAATTCTGTTTTTACTTATTCCCTTTACTTTTGCAATCAGTTTTGCTTCAGCTCAATATGCTATAGGTCATACAACGATCACTTTTAATGATCCTTCCAGGTCAGGTGGATTTGGCACAGGAGGAGGTCCAGGAAGACAAATACAAACTGAAATTTATTATCCAGCTACCACAGCTGGAGATAACACGCCAGTTGCAAGTGGAACTTTTCCAGTAATTGTTTTTGGGCATGGATTTGCCATGTCATGGGATGCCTATCAAAACATATGGGAACATTACGCTTCTAAAGGATATGTTTTAGCTTTTCCCAGAACTGAAGGCGGTTTGTTTCCAGCCCCAAGTCATCAAGATTTCGGTTTAGATTTAAAAATTGTTGGTGAAAAAGTCATTGCACTGAATGCCTCATCAACATCATTATTCTTTCAGAAAATTTTATCTAATGTAGGAATCATTGGCCACTCCATGGGAGGTGGCGCTTCAATACTTGCTGCATCCGGTAATAATGGTATTCGGACTGTTGTTGGTTTGGCGCCAGCCGAAACCAATCCGTCGGCAATTGCTGCTGCTGCTGGAGTATCTGTTCCGGCTTTAATTTTTTCTGGTAGTCAGGATGGTGTTACCCCGCCAAATGATCACCATCTTCCCATTTTCAATAATCTTGGATCGGGGTGCAAGACATTTGCAAGTATCATCGGCGGTGCGCATTGTTATTTTGCAAACAGTAATTTCAATTGTGATTTTGGTGAAGCCACATCCTCTTCAGGTATAAGTATTTCCAGAAGTGAACAACAGCAACGAACCTTTAGTTTGCTAGACCCATGGTTGGCATTTATGCTCAAAGATAGTTGCCAATCGTATTCTAATTTTATGAATAAACTCGATGATTTTCCAACTCAAATTGTTGTGAATTCAACTTGTTCAGTCAATCCTATTCCAAATATCCAATACGCAAATGGCTTGCTTTCGGCATCCGTGAGTGGTTTTCAATACCAATGGACTTTAAATGGGCAGCCCATTTCAGGTGCCATCAATCAGGATTATCAACCCTTAGCTTCTGGTCAATATGCTGTAGAGGTTATTTTTTATAATGGTTGTTCTCAAACGAGTGCACCATTTGATTTGAATGGTCTCGATGTGGAAATCAATGCGTTAAATTTACTGGTATTATACCCTAATCCTGCTCAGGATAAATTATTTATTGTTTATCCTAATGCGAATGATTTATCTTTTTCAATTTTTTCCCAAGAAGGTGTTCAATGTGGTTCTGGTTTGTATGAACAAGGCATTGACATTGCTCATTTGGCATCTGGAATCTATTTCCTAGAAATCAACAAACATTTTTTCAAATTTGTTAAAGAAAAGCAGTTCTAAATCCCCCATTTACCTGTCATTACCAATATTATTAAAAATATATCAACA
>JBILIM010000099.1:0-6244 GCA_044349985.1 Crocinitomicaceae bacterium | reverse complement strand
CCTTTTGATGAGCGAACGAAACAAATATTAAACCGATGTAAAATTGCAACAGGGGTTCTGGTGGATAAAGGATATACGAAGCTTGAACACGTGCTTGTATCAATTTCACAAAAAGAAGACATATTTCTTTTAGGTTTTGCTCAAAAACTCATTAAAAATTCGGATGCACAAATCGTAATTTTGGATTTGAAAGAGGTGATTAAAAAGAACATTACACTAAAGGAAGAAATACGCAGTATTGAACAAAGCGCACCCAATCACATTACCGTTTTAAACGATAAACAAATAGATCGCGAATTTTTGAAACGTCAAGATCTCATGCTGATTGGCATAGAAAGCTGGAAAAACCTTGTTGACGACAACAGCCGCTGGTTATCAAATATTCCTTCAACGCTTATTCTTAAAGAAGCTTCAAATTTGTAGCCTAACTTTCACACATTTTAGAATTTCTAAAAGCGTTTGGGTGAGGTTTTTAATTTGATTCATGTGCGCCTCTCGATAGGGATCGTTGTCCCGGAAACCATTGTGAATAAAAGCGTTCAACATGACGATGCCTTTGTCTGCAAGCTCTGTTGGTAAAAAATAACCGTAGAAGTTCTCGTTGTGCATGAGTTTTTCTTCAGTAAGCATATCCTCTTCATCCCAAGCGCTGCGATTGCAATAAGATAAGGGCGCAAAGTAATCCCACTTCCCGGTTCTCGGGTCCAGGTAAAAAACAAATTTGTCGGGCTCGTTCCAACTCAAGTGTTTATACCAACTGTGCGCATAAGTAAAACGCTTAACGAAATCTAGGGTTTCTTTTTCTGTAGGTAATGTAAAACGCTGTATTCTTTCCCAATAGGCCTCTTGCAACATAATTCAAATCACGGCTTTATTTATTTAACTCCCTCAAACGAATTTAACTGTTTTCAGTAAAAATAAAGTTATCATGCGTTTGCTTAATTTAGAATAGCGTACTTTTAAATCTTGAAAATCCGTTTGCAATGGCTAAAGTAAAATCAGCATATTTCTGTCAAAATTGTGGTTATGAAACCCCAAAATGGCTGGGCAAGTGTCCTTCATGTAACGAATGGAATACGTTTGTTGAAGAAGTCATTGAAAAAAATATTCCATCCGTAGTTGCGTTTTCAGCCTCAAGTCGAAACTCGAAACCGCATGCCATTCATACCATAGAAAATCAGGAAACGCAACGTGTTGATTTGAAAGATAATGAATTGAATCGCGTTCTCGGTGGTGGTCTTGTTCCTGGGTCCTTAATCCTTTTCGGAGGAGAACCCGGCATCGGAAAATCAACTTTGCTCTTGCAAATGGCTATTGCCGATTTGCAGCTAAAAATATTGTATGTTTCAGGAGAGGAGTCCGAACAACAAATCAAAATGCGAGGTGAACGTATCGGACTTAAAAATCAAAATTGTTTTATTCTTACGGAAACGAACATTCAAAATATTTTCACCCAAGCGGAAGAGGTCCTGCCTGAAATCTTGATTATCGATTCGATTCAAACCTTGTACAGTTCACAAATCGAAAGTTCGCCAGGCAGCATTTCTCAGGTGCGGGAATGTACCGCCCAATTGTTACGATATGCGAAACAAACCGGTGTTCCTGTGTTTTTAATCGGCCACATTACCAAAGAAGGGTCGCTTGCAGGACCCAAAGTTTTGGAACATATGGTGGATGCGGTCTTGCAATTTGAAGGGGATCGCAATCACGTCTATCGTTTGCTGCGCTCCATTAAGAATCGATTTGGAAGCACCAATGAATTGGGTATTTATGAAATGATTGGTTCCGGATTGCGCCAAGTAGAAAATCCATCGGAAATATTAATTGCAACAACAGATCAGCAGTTGAGCGGAATTTCCATCGCCGCAACCTTGGAAGGCATGCGACCTATGTTGATAGAAGTACAAGCACTTGTGAGTACAGCTGCCTATGGAACTCCGCAGCGTTCATCGACCGGTTATGATGCCAAGCGGTTGAATATGTTACTGGCTGTCATGGAAAAAAGATGCGGTTTCAAACTCGCAGCAAAAGATGTGTTTCTCAATATTGCAGGCGGAATAAAAGTAGACGATCCCGCCATTGATTTGGCTGTAGTTGCCGCCGTTTTATCATCAAATGCCGATATTTCTATCTCTAAGTCTATTGCATTGTCTGCTGAAGTTGGTCTTTCAGGCGAGGTTCGCCCGGTTAACCGCGTTGATCAACGTATCGCAGAAGCAGAAAAATTGGGTTTTGAAAAAATCATCATTTCCAAATACAATAAAGGCATTTCTCAAAAGAATTACAAAATAGAGTTGGTTCAATGCGGTAGAATTGATGAGGTGGTAAGGGCTTTATTTTCGTGAAAATAGAACTGTTAATCATTTGAACAGGTTTGGGTTATACGTTCTTTTCTTGCAACTTCTGTTACACAAATTCTAAATCCAATCTTCTAGCTTTGTTTAAAAATAGAAGTTATGTCAACCGTTCAGTTAAGTAAAGAACAATTCATAGATGAGGTTTTTGATTTTATTAATGAAACCGAGTTCAAGTTCAAAGGAAAAAAGCCTGCAATTATAGATTTTTATGCCGATTGGTGTGGTCCATGCAAAATGGTGGCACCAATTCTTGAAGAATTAAGTAATGAATATCCCGGTGTAGTTATTTATAAGGTAAATACCGAATTGGAACAAGAACTTTCACATATTTTCCAAATTCGAAGCATCCCAACAATGTTTTTTCTTCCTGTTGATAAACAACCGATGATGCAAGCCGGTGCACTCCCAAAAAGCGCTTTAGCTGAGATCATTGAAAAGGAATTGGGAGTTACAAGGGGATAGTTCTTTATTCTCAGCATTTTCTCATTCTCTTTCAAGGTGTGAGTTTTGCTATTTTTAGCTGGACACTCAACTAATTTTTAGCGTAAAACAAAATTTAAAATAGCTTTGTACTTTGCGCTAGTGTATGATTTCAAAAAACATTGATAAAAAACTCTTCCTTCTTGATGCATATGCATTGATTTATCGTGCCTATTTTGCTTTTGCGAAAAACCCTAGGGTCAATTCTAAAGGTCAAAATACATCTGCGGCTTTTGGTTTTACAAACGTTTTGATTGACGTTATTAAAAATGAAAAACCCACACATCTTGCTGTCGTTTTTGATCCTCCCGGTGGTTCCACGCATCGCATCGAAAATTTTGAAGCCTACAAAGCACATCGTGAAGAAATGCCTGAAGACATTCGTTCCATGATTCAGCCCATCAAAAGAATCGTTGAAGCGTTTAATGTACCTATTCTGGAATTGAATGGTTTTGAAGCAGATGATGTTATCGGAACAATGGCCAAAATCGCTGAGAAAAAAGGCTATACAACCTACATGATGACTCCGGATAAAGACTATGGTCAGCTGGTTTCTGAAAATATCTTTATGTACAAACCGGGAAGGGGGGGTAATCCTCCTGAGATTTTAGGGGTTAAAGAAGTTTGTGAAAAATTCGAAGTTGATGACCCGCTTAAAGTCATCGATATTTTGGGACTGTGGGGTGATGCTTCAGATAACATTCCGGGTATTCCGGGTATAGGTGAAAAGACAGCAAAAACGTTAATTCAGAAATACGGTTCGATGGAAGGTCTTTTTGAACATTCCCACGAATTAAAGGGTAAACAGCAGGAAAATGTCGTCAATTTCGAGGAGCAAGGTAGAATTTCTAAAATGCTGGCTACAATCATTATTGATCTCGATGTGGAATTCGATGAACAAGCATTGAAAATGTGCGATGTAGATGCTGAAAAGGTCAAAGATATATTTACGGAATTGGAGTTCAGAAGTGTTGCGAAACGAATTTTGGGCGAAGAAATTGCTATTGCACCAGCAGCAACGAAGCCAAACGACTCAGGTCAGTTGGATCTTTTTGGCGTTCAAAGTATGCTTGTTGAACACGCACCACAACCAACTAACGATTTCAAGACAATCGCTACCGAAAAACCAAGCTATCATTTGGTAAGCCTTCCTGAAGAACGCGCGGCTTTACTCGAAAAATTAGTATCCGCTAAAGAAGTTTGTTTTGATACGGAAACGACAAGTATTGAAGCGCGTCATGCAGATTTGGTCGGCATGTCATTTTCACTATTGCAGCGCGAAGCATTTTATGTTCCTTTTCCAAAAGACTTTGAACGCGCTCAATCCATTCTTAACGAATTTGAGCCTTTTTTCAAATCCACAAGCGTGGAAAAAATCGCGCACAACATGAAGTACGATCTTAAAGTGTTGGAACGATATGGTGTTTCCGTAGAAGGTCCGCTTTTTGACACGATGATTGCACATTATCTTATCAATCCGGAATCCAAACAATCTATGGATTTTTTATCGGAGTTTTATTTGAATTACAAACCAATTTCGATTGAACTTTTAATCGGTAAAAAAGGAAAGTCGCAAGGAAATATGGGGGATTTAGCTCCGGAGGAAATTGTAGATTATGCTTGCGAAGATGCAGATATTACGCTTCAACTTAAGCACATTTTTGAACCCGAAATCCAAAAAGACCACTTGAAGCATTTGTTTTATCATATTGAAATGCCTTTGATGGTTGTTCTCAAAGATATTGAGCGGGAGGGAATAGCAATAGATGCAGAGGCCTTGAACAACTATTCACATGAACTTGAAGCACATCTTTCTGAACTTGAAAAAGGAATTGAGGCGGATGCAGGAATGAAATTTAATATAGATTCCCCGAAACAAATGGGTGACATCTTGTTCGAAATTTTAAAATTAGATCCTAAAGCAAAAAAAACCAAAACAGGGCAGTATGCTACATCTGAGGATATTTTGGTGAAATTGAAACACACGCATCCCATTATTTCGAAAATTTTGGATTACCGACAATTGCGAAAATTGAAAAACACGTATGTGGATCCGCTACCAACGTTAAAAGATCCAATAGATGCAAGAATCCATACCAATTTCATGCAAACGGTTACTGCAACAGGTAGGTTAAGCTCCAATAACCCCAACTTGCAGAACATTCCTATCAAAACTGAAAAGGGACGTGAAATCCGAAAAGCATTCATTGCAAAAGACAAGCAGCACGTCATAATGGCTGCGGATTATTCTCAAATTGAATTGCGTATCATTGCCGCGTTGAGTCAAGATACGCACATGCTGGAAGCGTTTAAAAACCATCTTGACATTCACACGGCTACGGCAGCGCGTATTTTCAATATTCCTATGGATGAGGTTACACGTGAACAACGTGGTGCAGCAAAAGCAGTAAATTTTGGCATTCTCTACGGTCAATCGGCATTTGGATTGTCTCAAAGCTTAAACATTACAAGAACGGAAGCCAAGGGAATTATTGACAGTTATTACGCGCAATTTTCTGGATTAAGAGGTTATATGGATCAGGTGGTTCGTGATGCACGTGAAACAGGTTATGTTGAAACCATTATGAAAAGAAGACGCTACCTTCCGGATATCAATTCAGGTAATGCGGTAGTGCGTGGTTATGCTGAGCGAAATGCCGTAAATGCGCCTATTCAGGGCTCTGCAGCCGATATAATTAAAATGGCAATGATCCGGATTCATGATGAAATACAAAAGCAGCATTTGGAATCACGTATGATTCTTCAGGTGCATGATGAATTGGTTTTTGATGTTCCAATGCATGAAATTGATGCAATGGGCGCTTTGGTTAAAGCATGCATGGAATCTGCCGTTGAGATTGACGTGCCACTTGAAGTTCAGGTGGAGGTTGGAAAGAATTGGTTGGATGCCCATTAATTATTTGCTCAGTACAATTTCCCATCCCCGTTTTTTTAATACGTCAACAAGCGTAACCAATTCTCTTGCTTCTTTGATGTTTTCGTAAATGTGAGGAATGATTAACGAGTTGTTCGTCTTTTCTGCGTTTAAACCCAATGGAAAAATTGAAGTTTCTTCCTGCTTTTCATGGTTCTCTATTTGCATAAAAAATTTGCGGAGCAATTCAGCCGATTCGTTGCTGCTCATTTTAAAATCGGCGTAACGTACCGAAGCAAAAAAATCAATGCGCTTGCGGGCTCGTGTTAGTAAAACGTTTAAACGCTTGTGACCGTTTTTTGCATTTAACGGACCAAAGCGTAAATTAAAGACGCCTTCCGCCGTCCTTCCGTACCCAAAACTTATAAGTAAACGGTCACACTCATCTCCTTGCACATTTTCCAATGATTTCAGGAAAACGTCGCCTTTTTCGATGCGTTGCTCCAATAACGGCTTTTTCTCAAGCGGAACA